>USAP01000031.1 GCA_900552775.1 uncultured Eubacteriales bacterium
TTCTTTTTTTAACACCGCAAAAGTCCGAGTTTCTGTATTTGTCTGCGGTGAATATCGCCCGTTTCCATTGTATAAATACGGGTTGTTTCCACAGAAGAATGACCTAAGATGTCCGCAAGTCTGACAATATCCTTTTGCAAGGAATAATATGTTCGTGCGAATAGATGGCGGAGGTTGTGAGGAAACACCTTATCTCTTGCCACATTGGCACTCTCGCACAGTGCTTTCATCAGCTTCCATATATTAGAACGGTCAAGAGGTTTTCCGTTTCGGGTGACGAAAATACTTCCGTCTGATATTTTTTCCTCCGCCGCATATCGTTTTAACATTTTGCAAAGGTCGGAGGGGATAATAACAACACGCATTTTGCCTTTAAGGTTTATTTCCGCTCTGCCTGCCTTTATTGCAGAGGTTGTGATGTATCGCAGCTCCGACACTCTTATGCCGCAAGCACATATCGTTTGCATAAGCAAATATAATTTGCGGTTGCCTTTGCTTTTTGCCGCTGACAAAAGTCGGTCATATTCGGCTTTGGTAAGCTCTTTATCCTTTCGGGCAAATATCTGCCGCTGAATTTTAAGTGTTTTCACCTTTAAGGCATATTGTCCACTGTAATCAAAAAAGCTGTTGAGTGAAGATATAACGGAATTTACACTCGCCGGGGCATAATTTTCAATTAGATACTCTTTGTACTCCAAAACCTCTGCTTTTGAAAGCTCTCTGCTTCCGAGCCAAACAGCGAAAGCTGTTAAGTCACGGATATATTTTTCTGCCGTAGCCTTAGCCTTTTCCTCGCATATAAGATATTCTCTGAATTTTTTTATTGCTTTGTCTGTAATTTTTTTCATAGTTCGACAACTCCTTTACTACTATTATTTTACCATTAACATAGTAATATTCAGTGAAGCTGTCAACAATTTGCCTATATTGTTTTCATTTTATGACATTATGAACAAGTACATTTTTCCTTTTGGCATAATCTATTGTATTCTTTGTCCCGCTTGGCTGTCCGTTCCAAACGGCAATTACAAGGCTTGAACGGTCAACCATCCATTCGTTGCGTTTTTGATAGCAAGCCTTATAATAATGGTCGCTGATTGTGGTTACATAATCGGCATTTTTAATTATGCAGTTATATCGCCGTTCTTCAAAAAATCCACGCCGTTTCTCAAAGTCGGGGTGCGGCACGGCACAGATTAGGTGCAGAGCCTCATTCTGCTTTTTCTTTTCAAGCACAATTTCCGCCGCCCATATATCCGTGCCTTTTGCCATTCCCGTTATAAAAGTTACATATCCGTCAGCTATCGCATTATCAATAGCCTTTTCCAAAAGAGGTTTTACCTCGTTTTCGGAAAGGCTTAATTTTTCCGGGCGATGTCCCGTAAAGCAACATCGGTGTTTTCTTAAATTATCATTGTTCATATATTTATCAACTCCGTTCGCCGTGTACCGTGCCGCATTTAGCAAAAAGTACACCTTTTGAAAAAAGCTGTCAAAATTTGATTTTGCCCTTTTTTATTGACAGTCGAAGTGATTTTTGGTATAATATTCTTGCAAAAACAAGTGAAAAGCGATATTTGAGCATAAAAAAATCTACTATCAAAAGGTGTACTTTGTGATAGTAGATTTTATTTTGCAAGTCTGTATTCACGAAGCCTGCGGTAGAATGTGGCAATGCTCATATTGCATTCTTTCGCCACATCTTCAGCCCGTATATGACCTCGTTCCCATTGTTTAACCAAACCGCCGAAATTATCCGGTGCCGTTATCATCGGTCGTCCGAAAGCTATTCCTTTCAGCTTTGCTGCCCGTATGCCTTCTTCCTGTCGTTTGCGGATATTAACACGCTCGTTTTCCGCAACAAATGACAGCACTTGCAGCACCAAATCGGCAATAAATGTTCCCATTAGGTCTTTATATGTCCTTGTGTCGAGCATCGGCATATCTATTACAACAACATCAACCTCCATATCCTTTGTAAGTATCCGCCATTGGTCTTGTATTTCCTTATAGTTTCTGCCGAGCCTGTCTATTGATTTTACATAGAGCAAATCGCCTTTTTTCAGCTTTGTAAGCAACTTTTGATAGCTTGGTCGGTTAAAGTCCTTGCCGGACTGCTTATCTAAAAAGATATTACTTTGCTTTATGCCGAGTTTTTTCATTTCAAGCATTTGCCTGTCCTCATTTTGGTCGGTTGAGGATACCCGTACATATCCGTATTCCTCCTGCATATTTCGCTCACCTCCGATTTTGAATTTTTTACCCCATTATATATTATACCATTTAATTAAAATTTCACGGGAAGCAAGCAGTTGTCCCGCTTCCCGTCTGTGCTTATTGATATAGGTTTGAAAAAGCATTTAACGCATTATCTATATAGGTATAAACCGCTTCGCAGTTTTCTTTCAACTGATTACCGTTTTTACAGTATTCCGCAAACGCTTCCGCAAAAAATTCCGTATCACTTGTCATAAAATAGTCATCGCCTGTGAATTTTAACTTCGCAAGCTGATTTTTCAACCGTTCATCGGCGGCTATATTATGATTTGGCAAAACGCTCTGTATATAATGCCCGAACTCGTGGGGAATACTGCTGTAATATCCCATTCGTATGTATATTGCTTTTTTCTGCGAATTGTAGATGCCCGAATATTTATTATCAAATAATTCTGTCCAATTATCATTTGAAACAAGTATCATACGATAGCCGCTTTCGGCAAATTCTTTTCGGACAAATTCCGGAACACATATCATTTCGCTTTGGGCGTTGAATGTAGTTTCGGAATTGTTTTTCGTTTTACTGTCCCCGTATATTTCCGGCTCTATAATCGGTTCTTTTGACTTTGGGATAACATATTCGCCGTCATAATCGAGCATAAATACAAGCATATTACAAAACTCGGCACGAGTGATACCACAATAAGAAGTGCGTTTTTCGTAACCTCGCACATACATTGTGTTTGTGTAGTCCGAAAAACCGCCGTATTTTACATCAGTGTTCCACATAGCCGCATTTATAGGCGTCAAATTATTTAATTTCAATAATAACTCCGACGCAGTTTCGTATGTCATCACAGCACTGTAATCACCACGAAACGGATAACCGTTCAACTCAATATGATTATTCCAGCCGCATTTATCGGAAAACCATTCCGACCAAATTGGCGGCAGAGCGGAGGTATCTCCGAACAGCTTTTCAGCAAGGGTAATGCCCTCGGCTACGGATATTTTATTGTTCGGTTTGAATGTTCCGTCCTCATAGCCGCTGATTATGCCCATATTATAAAGCCTGTCAACGGCAGAATAATACGGTGTTTGTTCCGTAACATCATTAAACGGCAGTTCGCTTGCAAATATCGCCGTAGCCGATAATGACAATATAAGCGATATGCCTATAAATATTTTCTTAAAAATCATTTTTATTTTTCCTCCAATCTTAATAACAGCTCGGTCGTGCCGCAAAGCCAAAACCGCCGTTTGTGGTTATGACAACATTGTTGTTGCTGCTTGAACAATGGATAACAAGGATATTGCCGCTTGCGTCTTTCCCGGCGATAATTCCGACGTGGGATAAATCGCCGTAAAAGGCTAAATCTCCGGCTTGAGCGTTGCTCCACGAGATACGGCTGCACTTTGCAATTTGCCCTTGCGTTCCGTGTCCGATAGAATTTGCGGAGAAACCGGAATTGATAAAGCTCCAAGTAACAAACCCCGAACAGTCAAGTCCGAAAGGTCTTTTCGTCCCGGTTGTTTTACTGCCCTCAGATGATACGGTTTTTAATTTGCCCCATTCGCTGTCCCAGCCGATAGCAGAGGATTTACCGCCCCAAAAATAATTAACCTTACCTACAAGCGAGCAGGCGGCTTTTATAACTTTCTTTCGTTCTGCGGGCAAAGTATCAGGTAAGTTTTTCAAAATATCCTGTGCGGTTGCATCTGATATTGCGAGCGACTGCGCTGCGGAAATCAACACCTCGTCTTGCTCCAAAAGCGTATCGAGCGCTTCCTGTTGCTTGCGTGTGAAATTATACTGTGAAATCATATCCTCTTTTGTTTTCGCTGTAATTGTAATATACACAACCTTTTCATTGGTATCACCGCTTGCAACCGTTTCTGTCCGAGATGTTATCTCGTGCATATCCCAAAACACATTTTTGAGCTTTTGTTTTTTATCCTCCGTGATAACGACAACATCTTGAACGGTGTCATCTTCAACGCCTGCAACCTTTGTTGCAAATACGGCGAGCACCAAGTCCCAATTTGCCTGTTCGCCGATAATTTCGCTGCGGTCAGCGGCGGCGGCATTTTCTATGTCATCGAGCTTGTTTGAAAGCTCCATATTGCACTCCGCAACGATAGAGGAAATGGGAATACTGTCATTGTCTGCCGCTTCATCGGAAATAAATATTCCGAACGGTGATGCCGCTATTGCCGCAACAACGATTACGATAATAAGAGCGACCAAAAGCACCGCCCAGCCGCCGAGTGCTGCAAGTGCGGAAATAACGGCTTTTGCTACAGCCGCTACCATTTGAGCGACCTTGACCGTAATTTTAACCGCCGCTTTTGCGGTTGCCTTTGCGACCTGTGCCGCCTTTTGAGCCGCTTGCTTTGCCTGTTTTGCGGCTTGTTTTGCAGCCTTTTTTGTGATTTCTTTCTGTGTTTTTGCCGCCCGTTTAGCGGTTTTAACGCTCTTTTTCTTTGCAGATTTGCCTACATAAGAATTGCCTGTTTTTACGGCTTTGCTTGTACCTTTCAAAAGGCTGTCCTTTGTTTTGACAGATTTCTTCGTTCCGGCAGATACATTTCTTGTAACGGTATGCGTATTTTGCTTTGGCATTATCTTTGACCTGTCCGATGTTTTTATGAGGTCGACGGTAGGCTTGCCCTGTGAACGAATGTAGCTATCCTTTGTTTTGGGCATAGATTTTGATGAAATGGTAGTATCTGTGTTGAAGTCGGCTTTCGGTGCAGAAGTTTCTGTTTTTATCAACTCTGCATTTTGTTTCGGAATATTGGCGGCATAATTTTCCCGTGCCGATTTTTCAGTTTCAGCCTTTGTTTTCAGCTTTTCGGAAACATATTTTTTTCGTGCGTCCTTTATGGCTTGCTCTTTGGTTTTTGGAGTGGGAGCAGAGGAAACAGAGTTATTTTCCCTCGTTTTCGGTGTCGAAACACTCGGCTTTTGTTTAATCTCCGCATTTTTGTGAGCGTTGATATAGTTCTGCTTTGTTTTTACTGCTTCGGCGGTATTTTCAGCTTTTTGGAATTTCTGCGACTTAATGTATGCTTCTTTGGTTTTAACCTGTGCGGCAGGCTTGTTTTGCACCTTCGGAGCATTTTCGGGTGCAGACGCTTGTACGCTCTCTTTCGTTTTAGGTGCATTATCCGCTTGCTTTGGTGTGTTCTGCACTTTCAAAGTATCGGCTTGCGGTGTGTTTGGAGTATCAGCATTATCCTTCGTTTTAACCTGTTGTCGGTGTTGCTTTACCTTGTTTTCCGCAAGGCTTTTGCCTTTTTGGTACACCGTATCCACGGCGGAATAATATGTATTTTCCACCTGTTCGGTTGCTTCAACCTCGGCTCTCTGCGGTTGTTCGGAGTGTTTTGCGTCAAGCTGCTTATCCGCAATATTTTTCACAAGCGTGTCCTTTGCCACCGTCTTTATATCCTTGACCGCTTGTTTTGTCGAATGTTCCACCGATTTCGGAGCATTTTTAACCGCTTTTGTGGTAGTCTGCGGTTTTACCTTTATATCTTTTTTGCTCAAAGCGTATCACCTCCGGCGTTATTTTTTATCCTTTTTAGCCTTATACATTTTCTCATCGGCACGGCAGATAATATCGTCAATGCTTTTCGTATATTTCTCGTGATATTTTGAATAGCCTAATGAAACTGCCAGCTTATACAGTTTTTCACGGTCAATAAAGCTGACGGTATCCTTAAACTGCGATATGTACGGAAGTACATTGCTTTCGGATATGCACACAAACTCATCACCGCCGATACGGAATATATCCGCTTTTTCGCCAAGTGTGTCCCTTAATGCCTTTGCAACGGTTTTAATCGCATCATCACCGCTGAAATGTCCGTAACTGTCGTTAATCTCTTTCATACCGTTTATGTCGATGACAACAACGGTAATGCGTGATATATTGCTGCTTGGTTTGCGTAGCTTTTTCAAGCGTTCCTCATAAGCATTGCGGTTTTGCAGCTCCGTCATAGAGTCGGTGTAGGCAAGCTCGAATAATTTATCTGTAATTTTGTTTTTCATAGTGTCCTCCTAAAAAATTTCGGCGGCTATCCTTTTGGGAATAACCGCCGTTAAATATTTTCTTAATATTAACCTTCGCCCGGTTTTGTAGACATTAGTTTATATAATTCCGTATCGGTTGGGAACTCATTGATAAACGGCACGATGGAGCCGCCGACCTTGATTAAACCTCGTCCGGCACCGGCATTGGTGATATAGCTCATCTGCGTGTCGGAAATTGATAAAAGCTCAGATAAGTCCTTTCTGTCCGACGGTGCTTGATTTAAGAGCAGCAGAAATTCACTGTTGGATAACATTCCTCGTGCCGTTTCGTTTAATAGACAGTCGGAAATATTCTGCGTTATGCCTGTAAGCAGTCCGCCGTATTTTCTAAACCGTTTCCAACACTTCAAGAGAAAGTCCGCACTATATGGGTTCTTAAAATACAAGTGTGCTTCATCAACATAAACCCTCGTATATTTTCCCCGCCTGCGGTTTGCCATAACTCGGTTAAATATATTATCAAGCATAATCAGAAGCCCGATAGACTTCATCTGTTCGCCAAGCTCCAAAATGTCATAAGCAACAATGCGGTTATTGGTGTTTACATCGCTCTGATGTGCAAATGCGTCAAGTGAGCCTGTTGTAAATATTTCAAGCGATAGTGCAAGGTCTTGCGCCTCGTCCTCCGGCTGACGGAGTAACTCGTTGCGGAAGTCCACCAAAGTAGGCATATACTCCGATTTGCCGCTTAAATATTCGCCGTAAACCTTAATTGCACAGCGGTCAATAATGGACTTATCCTTTGCACCGACACCGCCGCCGAGCCTTGAATCGTTGCTTTTTAATAATTGGTCGAACAGAGATATTAAAAACTCCGATTTTATCGACACAGGGTTTTCGTCCATATCAATATCGTTGTTTATTTCAAGTGCGTTGATATGGTTTTTTGACGATGCGGAAAGTGTGATAACCTCACCGCCAAGATTTCGTATGAGTGAGCCGTATTCACGCTCAACATCTATAACGATAATATCGTCATTTGAAAACAGAGCCGACATCAGAATTTCCATTTTTGCCGCAAATGATTTACCCGACCCGGACACACCGAGAATAAAGCCGTTTCCGTTCAGCAGTAATTTCCTGTTGCACATCAAAAGGTTATGGGAGATAGCGTTAATGCCGTAATACAAACCGCCTTTGTCTATAATCTCCTGTGTCTTATATGGAGATAATACCGCTGTACTTTCGGTTGTGAGTGTTCGCATTGCCTTTATGTTCAGCGTTCCGAAAGGCAAGACCGTCTGCATACCGTCCTCCTGCTGATATTTCAGCGTTGCAAAATTGCAAAGGTGTTTTCTGCCTATCGACATCAGCGTTTCGGTATCGTTATCGAGTTGCTCCAAGCTGTCGGCAATATGCAGGAGTGTAACCGTTACAAACATCATTCGCTGGTCACGGGTAGTCAAATCGTCAAGAAATTCTTTGATTTCCTTTCGCATTTGCTCCATTTCATACGGAATGTTTGCGGAAAAGTTATTGTTTTCATTTTGTTTCTGCTGCCATTTGGTTATATCCGTTTCAATAGCGAGCAGTTTTTTCTGAACTATCTTAACCGCTTCATCAGTCGGTATCGGCTGAATTGTGATAGAGAGCATCATACTTCTTGAAAAGTCTGTAAGCTCCGAAATCATACTGTCTTTGAGGAAAGACGGATACTCTTTTAAGAAAACTGTCCTTGCATATTTATCGCCGATTTTTATATAGTCTTTCTTAAATTCCAAGCTGTCGGGTGCGATGTAGTCTTTGAAATCCGCACCTTTCGCCATAGCTTTTTTGAGGTCAAAATCAAATTCTTCATTTTCGCCCGTTTTGAAAAAGTCATTAAAAATGCGAAGCCTGTCTTTGTAACCAAGCTCCGCTATTTTTGACGATATTTTCGCATAATCGGCGGTTAAATCGTTGCCGACACGGGTGAAAAATGTCCGAGCCTCCTCGATGTTTTTCTTTTCGGTTGCAACCGTGATATATTTTTCGTGTACGATATTGTTGCTTTCCGACATTTTATCACAGAGTATGCCGTTGAGTTCTTTTGTGTATTTTCCGTAATTCGGGTTATCGGACGGCGTTGTGATTTGCTCAAACACCTTGTTGTGAAGCTGGCGGTTATATATCGTGATTTCAGCCATAGCGTCTGTCGGAAGTCCGTTAAGAATTGCAGAGTGGGCAAGAAACATTTGCAGCTGGTCATCATCTGAAGCTACGGCATAGTTTATGTCCGAAAATTTCCACGACTTTGAAAACAGCCGTCCCGTCCGAAAAATACCGTCTTTGTATATTGCTTCAATCGGTATCGACTGCTGAACAGTCCTTGCAATTTTTCTTTTTTGCTTTTTTATTCGGTTTTTTCTTCCGAACAGATTTAGCATTGCCATTGTTAAGTTCCTCCTTTATTATTTCATACAGATAATTCGTGCTTTCAAATTTTCGCACTCCGGCAGCAAGAAATTCAGACCGAAACCACGCTCCGACAAATTCTTCAAAGTTCATACCGTTGTATTTGAAAAAGCCGGCAACAGCGATAGGAGCTGCCGCCACAATACAAAGCCAAGATACCGTTTCTTTGTCGATATAGTTTTTAAGTCCGAAGTATATCCCGACAGCGGCTCCGACCGCAGCCACAGAACAGATAAACTGCCGTGTGGAAAGTCCGAAAAACAGACTTTCGTGATAGTCCTTAATTTCCTTATTGATTCTTATCTCCAAAATTGATTACCTCCTCATCTTTCCGGCTCGCTCTTTTTCGGTGTTTTCGGCTGCAGGTCGGTAGGTTTTTCGCCGTTTTCGGGTTTAATGAAATCTATCCGATTTGCCGCATAGAAAGCGTTGGGATTAAGCTGTCTTTGCCAAGCGGCATCACTCGGCGCCCACCGAAAGCCGTTTACTTTAAGCGTTTCTCTTTGTTCTTTGCTCGGTTTTTCATCAAACAGAAGCTGCAAACGGTTTTTATCCTCATTTATGACAGCTTCGCCGCCGTTAAATTTCCAGCCGACAAACTCCGTATTTTTGTTAGCCTCAAGGTTTTCGATACGCTTTTTGATACGGCGTATTTCCGCACCGTTGTTTGTGATGTGATATGAGGGAAAAGGCTGCTTTTCCCAATGATAATGAACGGAGCGAGCTGACATATCCAAATTTTCAGCCTTTTCGTCAGATATGCCTTCACAGCCTTTTACCGTTCCGTACTTTTTGTAGTGTGCATTAGCTTTTTTCATCAGCGTTTGCAATTCCTCGCATTTTTGCAGTTTTTCCGTCAGCTTTTCAATAGCCTTCGGGTCATCGCTGCTGATAGCGTTATTTTTGTAACTCATATAAAAATCCTCCTTTATGTTCCGAATAATTCTTTTACAATTCTGTCTGCTCCTTTGATAAGACCTACCAAAACGAGCATATTAAAAATAATCTCGCCGATATATTTCCATATCATAGTGACGGTTGTAATGCTTGTGTCTATCGTTGGCGTACTATGCGACGCAAATGCGGAGAATATAATGCACGAAAGCACGATAACCGCACCCTCCATACAAACTCCGACATACGATTTCAAAAACGATTTTCCCATAAACGATGTTGTTTCCCCGGCGAATGACGAAAGGGGAACGGGAGCTATTGCCGTGTAGATATATAGCTTAAAAAATCTGCCGTACACGGTCATAATCATTATGAATGACAGTACCGTTATGAATAACGAGCCGAGTATCGTTACAAGCCAAAGCGGAATACTCGCCCAAAAGCCTGTGTCCTCCACGGCTTGCTCGATTGCCGCCGGGAGCGTAACCGACGCACCGCCGATACCACCGAGAGAGCCTGCGATTTGTTCTACAATTCCGCCGCAAATGGTGTATATTGCCGTCATCAAGTCCATTGCATAAGTTATTGCCACCTTTGCGGCACAAAAGCGAATAAAATGCTTTAAGGCATACTCCGGTCGTTGAAAATCACGGAACGATGCCGTTGACTTAAATATACTCATAGCAAAAAAGAGGACTAACAAGCCAAGTCCGATAGCTTGAAGTCCTCCGTTTATGCCGGAAATGACATTCCATATAGCACCGCCTTTGAAGTTTTGCGGCGAGGTTGTAATCAATGACCATATTTCAGTCATTTTATCATTCCAAGTGGAAAACGCATTTTCGAGGTTGGCTACAATCCAATTATCGCTCAAAGGTAATTCACCTCCGTTTCTTAAAACGCAAAAACAGCCATAACCGCTTAAAAAGCAGCTATGACTGTCTTTGTTCTGATATTAAATTTTACAAATCAAAATAATTTCTGCAAGCCTCTAAAATCTTTTCCTTTGTGGCATCATCGGTTATCATTCCGACTTTATTATTTAATCTGTTGTGTGATATAGTACGTATTTGCTGCACCATTGCAACAGATAATTTCGGAAGTCCCGTAATATCCGTGGGCAGCAAAATTTCTGTCGGATATATTTTTTCATTACCTTTAATGCTGGACAAAGGAAGCACCGTAGACACGGTAAGATTATGATTTACACTATCTGTGGATATAATAAGAACGGGGCGTGTTCCACGCTGTTCGCTTCCTTGTGTGGGATCGAGATTACAGAAATATATTTCCCATTTGTTTACCATTCGCCCTGCACCTCACTATCCGAAAAGCTGAAATCTTCCGCACATTTCATTGTTCTTTCCATAAAAGATTTGTCTTTTGCGGCTTTTTTCATCATCTCATCATATTCACGCCTTTTAGCTTGCTTCAGGTATTCGTCAAGAGCCTGCCTGATAGCAAAATTTACAGACGGTATCTGTTGTGTCTTTGCAAGCTGTTTAAGCTCATCAATATAATCCGATGGAAGTGTGGCAGTATAGCGTACTGTTTTTGTTGTGTTTAACATCTTTCATCACCTCACTAATATTATATACTGAAACATCAGTTTTGTCAATATATTATGATGCGATTTTTGATGTTATTTTATTCATCATTTTTACATTATCATATTTATCCGAACTTTTGTATTATCTGAACTTTGCCTTGAAAGTCTTGATTTTATGCCATTTTCGAGCCAAAATATTCAGATAATTTTTCGGGGAATATTGTTGTATTTCTATACAAGTGCTATTCCCCAAATTCAAAAAGTTCGGATAATAATGTATAAATTCTAATCAGTTTGACTTCGTTGAAACCAATTTGTAGTATAATATTGTCAGCAGAGATTCTCTCTGACTTTAATATACAAGGAGATTTTTTTATGAACCAAAAATCTATCAACATTCATGAACTGATTATGACAGTATGCTCAGAGCTTGAAAAATTCGGTTATCAACAATATTATGTCTGGGGACATTATTTTGTTGCTATGAATACGATCGAAAAATTTCATCATAGTCATAACTGTCAAAATTACAATTCAGAACTTACTGCTGAATTTGTAACACTTGTTCACAAACGGCATGAAAGGGGTGAAATATCAGGTTGCCGCAGAAGTGTAGCAGTAAAAGCTGCAAAATATCTTGATGAATATTTTGTATACGGTCACATTTCTTGGGAACGAGCTGTTTTTACAAAAAGGCCTGCTTTATTACCTGAATTTCGGAAGCATTTAGATACTTTTATGTCCTCACGAACCTTTAACAGCACAAGTGGCCGTGACTTTAGTTGGGCAATACGCAAGCATTTGATGTTTTTACAGGATAATGGTCATTCCGGTATGAAAAGTGTGTCAATATCCGATATTAAAACTTTTGTTGCTCAAATCGCCACAACAATGTCGTCTTCATCATTGCGTGATATTCAATGTTATATACGACAATTTTATTCTTTTTTACAAGAACAGAATGTAGAAGTTCCTGATTGCTTTAATTTATTGTCTTATCGTGTACCATTGCAACATAAGGTTAAGGATTATATCACCAATGATGAGTTGGATAAAATATTAGCACAAATTGATACAAGTACAGCTCTTGGCAAAAGAAATATGGCTATAATTTTGCTTGCTGCTTCAACAGGATTGCGTTCAGCAGATATTGTAAGGCTAAAACTTTCAAGTATAGATTGGGAACAGGGTGAAATTTACCTTATTCAATCAAAAACTAATGGTGATGTTCACCTTCCTTTAACTGCTGATGCAGGTAATGCCATAAAATCATATATACTCAGCGGCAGACAAGCATCAAACCATTCTGAGATATTTCTTAGTTCTGTAGCACCATTTATGCCGATGGCTTCTGTTAGCGTAAGAACAATGTTTGATAAATATCTTAGAAAAGCGGGAATATCTCGTTTCCCATTTGACGGAAAAACCTTTCACGGATTACGCAGACGTATGGGGC
>USAP01000032.1 GCA_900552775.1 uncultured Eubacteriales bacterium
ACTTTATTTATTTCTTGCATTCATATTTTTAACATGCATGGTTCTGCCTGCTGCAGCTGCGGAAGACATTCCGCTCAAAATGACGGAAGTATCATTTTTTGATACCGCCGGGAATCAGCTTTCAAAAATAACCGACGGCAGCATCCGTGCTTCGGCCACGGTTTTCTACGATACTCTGTCACGTGATAATTCCAACCCCAAAGACGGCTCGCTTATATGTGTTCTCTACAGCGGCAACAGACTTAAAGAAATAAACTGCTTAAAAAAATCTTTTTATGCCGGGAACAACCAAATATCTCTTGGGCAATATAATGTTGAAAACGCGGAAAACTCCTGTTTGAAAGTTATGTTCTGGGGAAGCGAGACATCTCTTTCACCGCTTTCACGTTCGGAAACACTTTCATCAAAAAGCCTCAGCGATAAAATAATAAGTTTTGAAGTAAACGGCAAAAAGATGGACATAAACCATCGCCGCGGTATAATCTGGCTTGAAACTGAGAACGGAGAAGAACTCACAGATGTTTCAGGCGTCACTGTAAAAACCGATTCGGCTGCTTCCATTGAACCGGCGCCGTCATCTCTCGGCAAAATTTCCGACGGTCAGACTTTTATTGTAACAGCCGAAAACGGACAGACGAAAACATATACCGTTAAAATCGAAAAAGCTCTTACATTGCTTAGTAAAGCGGCTGATTTTGAAGGAATCGAACTCGGTGACAACGGAATGCCTCTTAATGCCTCGGGAGATCTCTCCGACTGGAACGTAAGCTCTGTTAACTATCCTTCTTCAAGCGAACTTGTCAAGGAAGAAAACGGAAATACGTATTTTGTTCTTGACTCCGGAAATGCTTCAAACACAAGCAGTTTCACCTTTGCCAGACGTACATGGACACCTGTTTCAAGAGATGAAATGCAAAAACTTTCCGTATCATTTAAAATAAACGTTTTCGGCTTTTATAACAGCTGGACAGATGCCGACATACAAGTAGGATCGCAGCCGTACAGCTATCTTATGATTTCAAATAACCGTTCACTTCCTTCCGACGGAGTTGTGAACACCGAAAATGAGCTCAAAAAATATTTTCTCAGAGACCGTATGACAGGCAGCGGCAGAGGCAAAAACATTTTGATTTGCGACGCCGGGAAATGGTATGAAATAAAATCGGTATGCCATAAATACAGCGATACATCTTGCCTTATTGAAACATACGTAAACGGCAGAATGCTTTATGATACCAAGGAATGGGCATACAGTCCTGCAATAACAAAACTTTACGGCGGTTCCGAAAAAAGTACGTTGAAAACAAACTTTTATGCCGAAAACTTCGATACCAACGGTTGGTTCAGCTTTTTCAACTGGGGCAACAGATGCTTAAAAATCGGCTTTGACGATATAGCGCTCAGCTATGCCAAATAATCTGTGAAAAGGAGTTAAAAAATGTTAAGAAAAGTTTTATCGGTTATAATATGTATAACACTTCTTTCCTTACCTATACTTTCCGTAAATGCCGCTGATTCCGAAAACGATATCAAAATACGCATAAACGGCGTACTGGAAAGCTTTGATACAAATGCGGTGATTACCTCGGGCAGAACCTTGGTTCCTCTGCGCGGTATATTCGAAAAACTCGGCGCGGAGGTATCATGGGACCCCGAAACACGCGAGATATCAGCGGAAAAAGAGGGAATTTCCGTAAATCTCACCGTGGACTCGGCTAAAGCTTATGTAAACGGGAAAGAAGTGACTCTGGACGTGCCCGCCATAATAATTTTGGGCAGAACCATGGTTCCGCTTCGCTTTGTAAGCGAGGCGATGGGCGCCATTGTCGAATGGGACGGCGAAAGACGCTGCGCTTATATTTACACGGGCGTACGACAGGATGTTTTGGACGCTTTAAAAAAATTCGACTCTCTTTTTACGCGTGACATGCTTGACTGGATGATAAGTCTGTATGATAAAGACAGCGGCGGTTTTTATTATTCGCGCAGCTCGCTGAAGCCGTACTATTTTGCCGCCGATCTTGAATCCACGGATCAGATGTTTGAATTTATGGTCGATATGCGCATAATTCCGAAGGAGCACGGAGTAACCGACATATCGGTTATGCCTAAGGAATTGCGCGACAAGTTCGCGGAATATATTTTATCGCGCCAGTCCGATGACGACGGATATTTCTATGACCCGCAATTCGGCAAAGATGTAACAGACGGCAAACGTGAAAGAAATTTCACAAAATCGATGTATACTCTGAAGGTTCTCGGCGTTTCTCCTCTTTACAAAACTCCTACGGAAAGAATTGAAGAAATGAAATCGCAGACAGCCGACAGCGCTTCACTGCCCGAGCAATACGAAAATCCCGAAAAATTCAAGGCTTGGCTTGACACTCTTCCCTGGAAGACATATGCATACAGCGCCGGAAACACAGTTGCGTCTTCAATGACGTCAATTCGCGCGGCCGGCTTTGAAAAAATCGTTCAGGATTATTGCACCAATCTCCAGAACAAGGATACGGGCTTCTGGGGTGACGGACTTTCTTATGACACCTTGAACGCCGCTATGAAAATCGCCGGAATATATGACAAAAATTATCCGTATCCCAATCTTGAAAAGGCAATGAAAAGCACAATTGAGGTTGCAAAGACCTGTGAAGCTCCGACAGCTTCAAGCATATGGAATGTTTTGATGCTTATAAACACCGCCAAAAACACATATACGGAGCAAAATGCAGATGTCATGAAGATGATTGATGACAATGTAATCGAAATTATCGACATTATTCTGGAAACGCTGAAAAAATTCAAAAAAGACGACGGCGGTTACTCGTACCTGCCGCAGGGCAGTTCAATAACATCTCAGGGCAGCGTGGTTTCTCTCGGGCTTGCCGAGGGCGATATAAACGGAAACGCATTATGCACCTCCAAGATGCGCGAACAGGCGTATTGGCTTTACAAAATCGTTCCGCCTCCGCTTCTCGACACGGAAAGAGATTACTTTTTTGACGGATTGAAAAATGCAAAGCCTATAGAAAAGGATGAATATAATCCCGAAATATGTAATTTCACATTTGAAGATATCAAAAAGGGCAGCATACCGGAAAACTTCAAGGTCGGCAAAGCAAATGACAATGTCGGCGAAATATACGTGGATCAGGATCCGGACAATTTCAAACGGCACTGTCTTGTTATTGACGGGAAGCCCGGCGGCTGGCTCACACTGCAGGTTCCTCTCGGCTCCTCGCCGAACTATAAAAAATATACCGTTTCTCAGCGCTTTATGCTTGAAGAAGCCGGCAATCCCGCTGCCAGATATTACATATACGTAGGCGGCAAAGCATATGAATGGTGCATAGACGCTTACGGTGCCGCCGGGAATTTTGCCAATTTAACGTACCGCTGCGATGACAACCACGGCATGGGAGATAAAATTGCAACATTTGAAATCGGAGAATGGCATGACCTGAAAATAGAGTATATCCCGAACGGTCTTAAGGAAACAAAGGTTATTTTCTATCTTGACGGCAAAAAGATTCTGGATACCGACAAATACCACAACGGCGGAGACGAAACAAAAACCCCCGTTAAAATAATTTCAAATATGACAATAGGCAAATTCAGCGATACGGGCGGAAAACTTCTCCTGGATGACATCAAAGTTACTGCCGAATAGTTTTCCGAATTCTCAATGGGGATGTTTAAAAAATTTTAAACATCCCCTGCTTTTTTATTAAAAAGTGTTGAAAATATTTTCATTTTATGATATGATTACAAAAGATAAACAGTATAAAACGGAAATTATTTTTGGAGGAGATAATAATGCTGAATTATAAAATCAAGATAGGCTTAATACCCGATGTAAGAGATTTGGGTGACTTTGCCACCAGAAAAGGAATTTTTGAACCGGCAAAAGGCGTTGACAGAAAAAACGATGTTGTTAAGTATATAAAAAATAATTTCACTGATGAGCAAACGGAATTTACCGATTTGGAATGGCTTAATGAATTGGGCGTTCTCTACAAAAATGCCGATTGCGAAAAAGTGTGCGAATATCTGAAAAAAGAAAAAGTTGATGCAATTTTTATCATTAACTGCAATTTCGGAAACGAGGAAGCCTGCGGAAGAGTTGCAAAGGAAATGGGTTTGCCGGTTCTTCTTTGGGGTCCGCAGGACACCGTGTTTGATGAGGACGGTATGCGTTATACGGATTCGCAATGCGGGTTGTTTGCCATAAGCAAACAGCTGCGGCGCTATCATGTACCGTTTACATACATAGAAAACTGTACCGCGGAAAGTGAAATCTTCAAAGCCGGCTTTGAAAAGTTTTTATCGGTTGTGACCATGGTCAAAAATTTCAAAAATCTAAACGTTGTTCAGGTAGGAACGAGGCTCACACCTTTTAAAAGCGTTATGTTTAACGAGCTGGAGCTTACGGAAAAGTTCGGAATTAATATGAATAATCTTAATCTTGCACAGTTTGAGGAGAAATTCAATAAGCTGATTTCGTCAAAATCAAATGAGCTTGCAAGGGATATTACCGATCTGAAAAAGAAATATAATGTTGACGGACTCGATGATGAAACGTTAAAGAAGCTGCTGACATTTGTTTATGTATACAAAGAAATAACAGATGAAACCGGCGCCGACGTTCTTTCCTCTGAGTGCTGGACTGCAATGCCGCTTGCGGTTGGCGCAAATCCGTGTCTTGCGATGAGCATTCTTTATGATATGGGATATATTGTTGCCTGCGAATCGGATGTGCACGGTGCGATTACATGTGCTCTTTTGAGCTGTGCATCTCGCGGAAAAGCCGCTCCGCTTTTCGGTGAATTTACCGCAAGGCACCCCGAAAACAGAAATGCCGAGCTTTTGTGGCATTGCGGACCGTTCCCCTATTCGGCAAAAGCAGACCGCTCCGAAGCAAAGCTATTCAACACAAAACCGTCGTTTAAGGCAAAAGACGGTGATTACACTATTGCAAGATTTCAGGGAGACAGCGGAAAATACACTCTCTTGGGCGGTCAGTTTAAAACAACAGAAGGCCCGTACACCTTCGGAACATATATGTGGGCGGAATTTAAAAATTTGTCCGCAGTGGAAAAGAAATTGATAGACGGCCCGTATATTCACCACATGACGGAGGCTTACGGAACATATGCGGATGTACTCCAAGAATTCTGCAAGTACATACCGGAGCTTGAATACGACCCGATAGAAGATTAAGCAGCCGAAAGTTAGCAATTCTTTACAACAGTTATAACAGAATGGAGAAAAAAATGAGAGAAAAAATTCTGCTGGACAATGATTGGAAATTTCACAGAGGCGATTTGCCTAAAAAAAAGAATTTGATGAAAGGCGCATATTACATAAGCGCAAAAACCGAGCGCATGCTTTTGGGTCCTGCGGCCTACCTAACAAAGGACGATTCATATGCGTTTGAGCCGAAAGAAATGTGCGATGAAAACTGGGAAAACGTGGATTTGCCTCACGATTATGTTATAGAGGGCACGCCAAGCACAAAATATCCGCAGGCACGCGGATATTTAAAGTATGAAAATGCATGGTACAGAAAGCACTTTAATTTAAGCCCAGAAGATACGGACAAACGTATTTTACTTTACTTTGAAGGCGTTGCAACAAATGCAACGGTATATCTGAACGGCTGTCTTGTAAAACATAATTTTTGCGGATATACGCCGTTTGAAATCGATGTTACAAGCACCGTATATTTTGACAAAGAAAATGTGCTTGCCGTTTATACAGACACATCGGATAATGAAGGCTGGTGGTATGAGGGCGGCGGAATATACCGTCATGTATGGCTTATAAAAACAGATAAAATTGCCGTTGATTTATGGGGCGTCTATGTAAATCCGCAGAAAAACGACAGCGGCTGGACGGTAAACACGGAAACAACACTTATAAATTCCTCCGAAAACAATGCGTGTGTTATGGTAAAATCCGTTATTTCCGATCAAAGCGGCAATGAAGTCGGCAGTGCTGAAAATAACATTGACACATGCGCATGGGAAAAAAGCATATTAAATCATCAAATAGACGTGAAAGAACCGCTGCTGTGGGATATTGACAGCCCGAATTTATATTCGATGACAACATATGTGTGCAGAGACGGCAAAGAAATCGACAAAACAATAACTAAATTCGGTTTCAGAACATTTTATTTTGACGCCGAAAAGGGATTTTTCTTAAACGGCAGAAATGTAAAAATAAAAGGTGTATGCAGTCATCAGGACTACGGATTGACAGGCAGAGCAATACCCGATAATCTCCATCATTACAGAGCTGAGCTCATAAAAGAAATGGGTGCAAACGGATACAGAACCTCGCACTACCCTCACGCGGAGGCAATGATGGATGCACTTGACGAAATAGGAATACTTGTAATGGATGAAACGCGTTGGTTTGAGGCAACGGACGAAGGCAAAGAACAGCTTGCTTCTCTTGTAAAGCGCGACAGAAATCACCCGTCTGTAATCTTGTGGTCGGTGGGGAATGAAGAACCCAAGCATCTTACCGAGCAAGGCAGAAGAATTACAAAGGCTTTAAAAGCGCTTGTGCTGAAATACGATAAATCAAGACCCGTAACAACGGCTGTTTCCGACAACCCCATTGCGGCAACTGTTTTTGATACGGTTGACGTTATAGGAGTTAATTATAATCTTCATCAATACGATGAATTACATAAAAGATACCCCGAAAAACCTTTTGTATCAAGCGAATGCTGTGCAACGGGTTCCACTCGCGGCTGGTATAAAGACGACAGTGAAACAAGGTCATTTTTAAGTGCATATGACAAGGACACAACAAAATGGTTTATATCACGTGAAAAAACATGGAAATTTGTTATGGAGCGCAACTGGGTTGCAGGCGCTTTTCAGTGGATTGCAATTGAACACAGAGGTGAATGTGTGTGGCCGAGACTTTGCTCACAATCAGGCGCTATAGATATGTATCTTCAAAAGAAAGACGCCTTCTATCAGAACCAGTCTCACTGGCTCGAAACCCCGATGATACATCTGATGCCGCACTGGAATCATGAAGGTATGGAGGGCGAAGAAATTCTTGTCCGCGCATACACAAACTGCGAGGAAACCGAACTGTTTTTAAACGGCAGAAGTTTGGGCGTTAAAAAAGTGGAACGTTTCGGTCATGCGGATTGGATTGTTAAATATGAAAAAGGCACCGTGGAAGCGGTCGGCAGAAACGGCGGAAAAGAAATTGTACGCGACATTGTTCGTACAAGCGGGCACGCTGCCGCGCTTAAACTCAAACAGGATAACACGCTTTATTCGGCGAACGGTCAGGATTTACTGCTCTTTACATGCTATTGCGTTGACGAAAACGGGATTACCGTGCCCGATGCGGAGCCGTTTGTGAAGTTTGATATAAACAGATTCGGAAAAATTGTCGGAACGGGTTCCGATATAACTGATCACGTACCGCCCATGTTCCAGGACAGAAAAATGCGTGCCGGACTTTGTTCGGTTGCGGTAAAAGCAGGCAGTGAACCCGGCTGTCTTAAGCTGTACGCCTCTGCCGAAAATCTTAAAAATGCGGTAATTTCGGTAGAACTTGAATAGTGATTCGGAACAGCGTCCGGCTATTTAAAAGACCTAAAATGCAACACTTATTGAATGGTGCCGTTTATTGCGTATATGGCAATTTTTGCAATTCCGACATCGGCATTTTGTTTTTCCGTAAGCGGCGGCTGGGCGGACTTTGCCTCCGTTCCGAAAGGCGTTTTGGTTATAATAATGCTTTGCGTCGGAATGGGCCACGCATGGTTTATGTTGGAACTTTACGCTGTATCTGCAGCATTTCTGCCTTTTATAAAGCTGCAAAACAAAGAAAAATTCACACACCTTTGTTCGTCTCTCGGCTTAGTTCCCATATTGCTTTTTGCAATACCTCTCTGTTTTGCGGCACAGGTTTTAAATGTTATTGAGGTTTTCCGAAACTTATTCTATTTTCTTCTGTTTCTTCTCGGATTTTTTGTTTTCTCATCGGAAGAAATACAAATGGGACTGCAAAAATACAGTCTGCCTCTGTTGATATCGGCGCTTATTTTGTTTATACCTCAGGCGTACATAAACTTTGGGCGCGGTTTCGCCGTATCGGCAAAACACCCTGCCGCCATCATATACGGTTACGTAATGTGTCTGGCGCTTTTAGGTATGGGAAAAAAGTATCTTTCATTTGAAACACCGTTTACGCATTATATGGCAAAAAGAAGCTTTCTCATATATCTTTTTCACTATCTCCCAATGCTTATTACGACGTACTTTGCCGTAAATTTTATGAAGCTGCCAATTATACTTGAATATACAACCGTATTTGTTCTGAGCGCCGCCGAAAGCGTGATAATAAGCGAGCTTATATACAGAATTACTCCGCTGCGAAAACTTTTCGGCGGACGCTGATTAAGTTTTCTTATCCTTCTGGCACCATAAAATTAATGCCCGCCTTAGCAGCCTGACTTAACTGGTATTTTCTTTTAATATGATACATTTTTCCGTCTTTTATAAAATGTGCTCCCGTTTGGTGAAATCTGAACGGGACATTTTTTTCAATGCACTGACGGCGGATATCCAAAACCCATTCAAAATTACAGACGCGTGCGTCCGCACCCGATTCTCCGCTCACGGATACCTCTTCAATTTCTTCGTCGATATACGCTGAAATATCCATATGTTCAAGCATCGGCGCAACGATTATGCTTTTATGTTTTATCGGAAGACTTTTAAAAATCGGCAGTCTGTAATCTGCCATAGCCCGGTTTTCAACCGTGCAGCCGATAATCACATTATCAAACCCTTCTCCCCATTCCTGAGGCAAGCATTTTTCAAGCCTGTCTATACGCTTTGTGAAAAAATAAAACATCAAGTCCTGCCTCATACGCATCATTTCCCAGCATTCACCTCGCCACGGGTCTGCGTCTTCAAGCAGAAAATCCGAAGTGAAGCATGTAAACACAATTCTTCCTTCGGGGATTTTAAAGCTGCCGTCACGTTTTTTCTTAAGCGGTAAATTGAAATTTCCCGTTTTTCTGCATAAGCTGCTTGAAATATCAGCACCGTACATTTCGTCCTGCCTGTAAACATAGCAGTATTTGCACCCCGGGCTTATCTTTGTACAGCCGTGCCACGGATTCCAGTCTGCATAAATTTCCGTACGCATAAAAAGCTCCTTTCAGCGCTTTGCGGCACCCTTCATTATAACATCAAGCGCCCATGCGGCCTGTTCTTTTGTAGCGTCGGGCGTATCTTCCAGAGGATATTTTATACCGAGTTTTTCATACTTGTATTTTCCTAGAGAATGATACGGAAGCACTTCGGTTTTCTTAACATTTGACAGTGTTCCGATAAACTCTCCGAGTCTTAAAAGAGCGTCTTCTTTGAGCGTGATTCCCGGTACACCGACATGGCGTATCCACACGGGAACGCCTTTTTTATCAAGATACTTTGCAAATTCAAGGATATTTTCATTTGACTGACCCGTAAGCTTTTTATGCTCATCGTTATCTATATGTTTTATATCGAGCATAACAAGATCCGTAACGGCAAGAAGCTTATCTGTTTTTTCGGTATCATCGGGTCTGAACATAATTCCCGATGTGTCAAGACACGTATTTATGCCGTTGTCATGAGCCAAAGCAAAGAGCTCCGTTACAAATTCAATTTGCATCATAGGCTCTCCCCCGCTTACGGTTATTCCACCTTCTTTTCCCCAATAGCTTTTATATCTTAACGCCTTTTTTATTATTTCTTCGGGCGTGTATTCGTCTCCTCCTCGCTCCCAGGTGTCGGGATTATGACAGTACTTACATCTCATTATGCAGCCTTTTGTAAAAACAACAAATCTTACTCCCGGTCCGTCAACAGAACCGAAAGTTTCAAACGAATGAATATATCCTTTCATGTTTTACCTCCGCTCAGCATATATATAATTTCAATTGGCTCAATAAATTTTCAGCCATCGGTAATCCTGCCGATGGCTGAAATCAAACTAAAGTTTTAGGTTAGTTTTACATTGTTTTGTGGCATGTTCTTGAAATAACATCAAGCTGCTGCTCTTTTGTAAGGTCTATAAACTTTACGGCGTAGCCGGAAACACGGATAGTAAAGTTTGCATAC
Source organism: uncultured Eubacteriales bacterium (assembly GCA_900552775.1). Lineage (GTDB taxonomy): Bacteria > Bacillota > Clostridia > UMGS1883 > UMGS1540 > CALCLY01. Next base: position 10,149 of record USAP01000032.1, read on the forward strand.
TCTTCTTTCTCCGGATGTTCCATAGCGTCTATAAGTTTTTCTTTTCCGAATACGTTAACGTTTAAGTGATGTGCACCCTGGTCAAAATATCCGTCGAGTACGTTAACAAGATTTGTAACACGCTCGCCTTCCTCATGACCCAAAGCATCGGGGCTGATTGTCTGAGTATTTGAGATACCGTCCAAAGCCCATTCATACGGAAGCTTTGTAAGTGAGTTAAGGGATGCAAGCAATCCGCTTTTCTCTGCTCCGTAGCTCGGGTTTGCTCCCGGTGAAAGCGGAGCGCCGGCAACTCTTCCGTCGGGCATAGCGCCTGTAGCCTTACCGTAAACAACGTTTGAAGTAATTGTAAGAATGGAAGTCGTAGCCTCCGAATCACGGTATGTGTGACGTTTCTTGATCATATCAAGGAATGTCTTAAGAAGCCATACAGCAATCTCATCTGCACGGTCATCATCGTTACCGTAACGCGGGAAATCGCCTTCCGTTTCATAGTCAACGGCAATACCTGTTTCATCACGTATAACTTTAACTTTTGCATATTTAATAGCGGAGAGCGAGTCAACAACGTGTGAGAAACCTGCAATACCTGTTGCAAACGTTCTTCTTACATCGGTGTCTATAAGCGCCATTTCCTCTGCTTCATAATAATATTTATCATGCATGTACTGAATAAGGTTCAGTGTATTTACATAGAGACCTGCAAGCCAATCCATCATAGCAAGATATTTCTCAATTACTTCATCATAATCAAGATATTCGCTTTCGATAGGTCTGTATGCCGGGCCGACCTGCTCGCGAGTTTTCAAATCAACACCGCCGTTGATTGCGTAAAGCAAGCATTTTGCAAGGTTTGCACGTGCACCGAAGAACTGCATTTCCTTACCTGTCTGTGTTGCGGAAACACAGCAGCAAATTGAATAATCGTCTCCCCATACAGGTTTCATAACGTCATCGTTCTCATACTGTACCGAGCTTGTATTAATTGAAATATGAGCAGCATATTTCTTAAATGCTTCGGGAAGAGCGGACGAATAAAGTATGGTAAGGTTCGGCTCCGGTGAGGGACCCATGTTTTCAAGTGTATGAAGGAATCTGTAATCGTTCTTTGTTACCATCGAACGGCCGTCAACTCCGATACCGCCGACTTCAAGTGTTGCCCAAACAGGGTCACCCGAGAAGAGCTGGTTGTATGAAGGAATTCTTGCGAACTTAACCATACGCAGCTTCATTACAAGATGATCTATAAGTTCCTGAGCTTCTTTCTCTGTGAGCTTGCCGGCTTTCATATCTCTCTCCATGTATATGTCGAGGAATGTTGAAATACGGCCTATGCTCATTGCAGCACCGTTCTGAGTTTTAATTGCGCCGAGATATCCGAAATAGAGCCACTGAACGGCTTCGCGTGCATTTGATGCAGGCTTTGAAATATCGTATCCGTACATTTCAGCCATTTCTTTAAGACCTGTAAGTGCCTTTATCTGCAAAGAAATTTCTTCACGCTGTCTTATAACGTTATCAGTCATAACGCCGTCGCCGCAGTTTGCAAAATCATGTTTCTTTTCTTCTATAAGATAATCAATACCGTAGAGTGCAACACGTCTGTAGTCACCGACAATTCTGCCTCTTCCGTATGTGTCCGGCAGACCCGTTATTATTTTATTGTGTCTTGCCTTCTTCATTTCGGGAGTATATGCACTGAAAACACCGTCGTTATGAGTGCGGCTGTATTCAGTGAAGATCTTATGAAGTTCGGGATCCGGAGTGTAACCGTATGTCTGGCAAGCCTGCTCAGCCATCTTTATTCCGCCGAAAGGCATAAACGCTCTCTTGAGCGGCTTGTCCGTCTGCAAGCCGACAATCAGCTCCAGATTCTTGTTGATATAGCCCGGCTTATAGCCCGTCAGCGTGGAGACCGTATAGGTGTCGATGTCCATGACACCGCCGTAGTCCTGCTCCAGCTTGAGCATGGCGTTGACATCCTCCATCAAACGCTCCGTGCGCTTGGTCGGCCCCGCCAGGAAGGACTGATCCCCCGTATACGGTGTATAGTTCTTCTGGATAAAATCCGCCGTGTTAATCTCGTCTTCCCACTTGCCGCCGACAAATCCATTCCATTGTTCTGCTTGCATGGTTTCAATCTCCTTTGCATCAATTTCCAAGCCATTTATGCGTCGATGCACATGGCCGCCCCACCGGTTTCCCGGAAGAGTTCGTTTCCAAATCCCCTGCGCTTCATATCCATTTTCACATGGACTGTCCGCGCATAAATTGCCGAATCGATGAATCTAGAATATCTATCCTCGTATATATTGACTTTACCCCATCCCATGCATTCCTGCAATTCGTTTTTGGAGTCCCCGTCATAT
>USAP01000033.1 GCA_900552775.1 uncultured Eubacteriales bacterium
GGCAGGTTTCGGAAAACCAAAAAAAGACGAAAAAAACAGTCTTTTGTTTTACGGTTCACCGGGGCTTGGAAAGACATTTCTTTCGTCTGCTGCGGCAAATGAGGTTATGCGCCGCGGATACACCGTGATATATGAAAGTGCGGGAAATATTTTTTCGGAACTTTCCGATAACCAGTTCGGACGCGGAGGGTCATCGGCGAAACAGTTTATTGATGTTGATTTGCTTATAATAGACGACTTGGGAACCGAATTTATAAATTCTTTTACCGAGGCGGAGCTTTTCAGAATAATAAATTCACGTATTTTGAGTGAAAAGAGTATGATAATAAGTACAAATCTTTTGCTTAACGACATTAAGTCTACATATTCCGAAAGAATTTTGTCAAGACTTTTGGGAAATTTTGAAGCATTGAGATTTTTTGGAGAAGATATACGGCTTAAGAATTTGTAATTTTATGCCGGAAAGGAAACCTGAGTATGAACAATAAGCTTGAGAGATTTAAGAAATCCGTGTGCGGCAAGCATATTATACTGCTTGGCGCGGGGGTAAGCAATAAGCCTCTAATAAAACAGCTGCTTTCCTACGGAGCGGAAGTTACGGTATGTGATAAAAACACAGAAATTCAGGATGATTTTATAGACGAGATGAAGCTTGGAGCAAAATTTCGTTTCGGAAAAGATTATCTTGATAATTTAAAAGGTGATATTATATTCAAAACACCCGGAATAAGGGGAGATATTGACGAACTTTGCAAAGCGCGGAAAAGAGGAACGCTTGTAACAAGTGAAATGGAGATGTTCTTTAAGCTTTGCCCATGTAAAACAATCGGTGTTACGGGGAGTGACGGAAAAACTACCACAACGACTCTTATTGCCAAAATACTCACCGAGGACGGAAAAGTTTGTCACATAGGCGGAAATATAGGAAAGCCGCTTTTGCCCGAAATCGATAAAATAAGTGAAAATGACGTTGTGGTTGTGGAGCTTTCAAGCTTTCAGCTTATGTCTATGAAATATTCGCCGGACGTTGCAGTTATCACAAATATTGCTCCGAACCATCTTGATATTCATAAGTCTATGGAAGAATATATTGAAGCTAAAAAGAATATTTTCTTAAATCAAAATAAAAGCGGAGTTTTGGTGCTCAATGCCAAAAATGATATAACCGCGTCATTCGCTCCGGAAGCGCGCGGAGATGTTGTTTTCTTCGGAGGAGACGGAAGCGGCGTATATTTAAAAGATGATATCATATACTATGACAATAAACCTATTATAAATAAACATGATATAAGACTTCCGGGTGAGCACAATGTTGAAAATTATATGGCTGCCATTGCGGCTGTCGGAAAAAGAACAAATGTTGAAAGCATAAAAACCGTTGCGCAAAACTTTACCGGAGTTGAGCACAGAATAGAATTTGTGCGTGAAGTGGACGGGGTAAGTTTTTACAATGATTCAATTGCAAGCAGCCCTACCCGTGCAAAAGCAGGACTCTATGCTTTTGACAGAAAGGTTATTTTAATCGCCGGCGGTTATGATAAAAAAATACCTTTTGATGAATTCGGCGAAGTTGTAAGAGACAGGGTAAAAAGGCTTTATCTTTTCGGCGCAACCGCTCCGGCAATAAAAGAGGCTGTTTTAAAAGCTTATGAGCCAGGGAAAAGACCATTGCCGATAATCACACAGTATACAACACTTGAAAGCATTGTGAAAGAGGCTTATATGGCCGCCGAAGCAGGCGATATAGTTTTGCTTTCGCCGGCATGTGCAAGTTTTGACATGTTTAAAAACTTTGAAGAACGCGGAAAGAAATTTAAAGAAGTTGTTAAAAAGCTTTAAAGGATACTGATTTTATGATAGAAACGGAAAAAATTCTGAGGGACCTGTGTTCCTGCGGAGGTGTATCAGGCAGCGAAAATGGTGCATCGGATGTGTTTTTAAAATACGCAAAACCGTATTGCAGCTCTTTTTATAAAGACACTCCCGGAAATCTTATTATAAAAAAAGGCAGCGGCAAAAAGAAGATAATGGTTGAAGCTCACTGTGATAAAATCGGGCTTATGATATCGGGTATAACGGATCAGGGATTCTTGCTGTTTACTGAAATAGGCGGGCATGACAAAAAGATAATGCCGTCAACAACCGTTACGGTTCACGGAAAAAAAGAAGATATTTTCGGTGTAATCGGATCTGTGCCGCCTCATCTTAAAAAGAAACAGTCTTTTGATATATCGGATTTATGTATAGATGTCGGTCTTACACGCGATGAAACTTTAAAAGCTGTTTCTGTAGGAGATATTGCCGAGTTTAACACGGAATATGAAAAGCTTTGCGGAGATTATGCCGCGGCATCGGCTCTTGATGACAGGGCGGGTCTTGCCGTGTTGCTTGAAGTTATGAAAACAGAGTGCCCAAAAAACTGCGAAATTATTTTTGTGGCATCAACTCAGGAAGAAGTCGGATTGCGCGGTGCAAAAACGGCTGCTTTTGCCGAAAATCCCGATGTTTATATTTGTGTGGATGTATGTCACGGCAAAACTCCCGATGCTTCAAAAAATGTATATCAGACCGGCAAAGGTGCGGTTATAACCGTAGGCCCCAATGTGCAGCCTTATGTATCACGTGCATTGATACAAACGGCGCGCGAAAAAGGGATACCGTATCAGATTGATGTTGACGGCGGATGTACGGGCACAAACGCATGGACGGTGCAGATTGCACGCCGCGGTATTCCAACGGGTCTTTTGTCAATATCACTTCGCTACATGCATACAAGATATGAAGTAATTTCACTTAAAGATATAGACATAACGGCAAAACTTATTTGCGAGTATATAAAAAAAGAATCGGAAAACGGTGATAAATAGATGAATGTTCTTGAAGATTTGTGCAAAGCTTCCGGTGTTTCGGGAAATGAGGATGAAGTCAGAAACTATTTGAGAGGACTTTGCAGTTACTATAATCCGACGGTGGACGTAATGGGAAATTTGCTTGTCAGCACCGGAGGAAAAGGCAAAAAAATACTTTTTGCCGCACATATGGATGAAGTCGGACTGATTATTTCCGAAATTGAAGACAGTGGATTTTTAAGGTTTAAAACAGTCGGCGGAATTGATACCGGTGTTTTGATCGGGAAAAAGATTTTCATAGGTGCAAAAAAAACAGTTGGCATAATCGGCATCAGAGCTGTGCATTTGCAGGGCAAAAACGATGAAATGAATGAGGAATCCCTTTATATTGATATTGGTGCCGAAAATAAAGAAGATGCAGAGAGCGTTGTTTCGCTCGGCGATTATGCGTGTTTTGAACATGTATTTAAAAAATTCGGAGATAATTTGCTTGCCGCAAAAGCGCTGGATAACAGAGCCGGCTGTGCAATAATGGCAGAACTTTTAAAGCGGGACGGAGCATACAATCTTTGTTTTGCGTTTACTGCCCAGGAGGAAACCGGATGCCGCGGTGCGGCGGCTGCGGCCGATTACTTTGAACCGGACTTAGCAGTTATAATAGAAACCACAATTTGTGCGGATACATATCCGACGGAGCCTCACAAAACTCCTACAAGCGTGGGCAAAGGTCCTGTTATTACTTTTCTGGACAGGACGAGCGTTCCTGACAGGGATGTGATGAATTCTCTTATTGAAATGGCGAACATGCAGAATATACCGTGGCAGTTTAAGAAGACAAATATGGGAGGAACCGATGCGGGAAGTGTATCCCGCGCCCTGGACGGTATACCTACGGCGGTTGTTGCTCTTCCGTGCAGAAATCTTCACTCACCCGTGACGGTTATCAGCATGAACGACTATATGAATCTATTCAGACTGCTTGATTTATGGATAAAGGATTTGGGATAATGAATGATATTAAGGAAATTGCCGTAAAACTTTACGGCTTGTGTGCCGCAGGCGGATGCGAACGTGAAATGTCGGAATGTATTTCCGAATATTTAAAAGATATTGAAAGCTTTAAAGACGCTCACGGCACAATAGTTTTTCATAAAAAAGGTACAGGTACTCCTGCGGTGATTTTGGCAGCTCTTGATATTCCGTCGCTTTTTACAACGCACAGAGATAAAGATGGTTTTATGCGTTTTTGCACTTACGGAGTTGATCATAAAAAAATTAAAGGTGCCCGCGTTCGCTTTGAAAGCGGAAAGTACGGCACGGTTTTTTCGGAAAAAGACAAAGACGATATGACAGATTTTTTTATTGATACAGGCGGAGAAAACATCGGAGAAGCGGAGCCTGTTTCAATCGATACGGGACTTTATTTTGCCGGTGATACGGTGCGTGGTTTTTCGGCAACCGATTACCTGCTTAAATCGGTGTTGATTTCGGCGGCATGTGCGAAAACTGCCAGAGATTGTTATTTTGTTTTTGCGGCAAAAACTGCACTTCCGAGATTTTCGGCAGGTTTTATGCATAAAATTCCGCGTGAATGCGAAATTTACGTACTCGACAAAAGTGAAGTGCATGATGTGCCCGGAAATGATAACGTTCAAACTAAACTTGGCGGCGGTGTTTGCCTGCGAGTTGCGGACAAAAGTGTGATTTCGTCAAAACGTCTTGTAAGTAAAACCGAAGTAATTGCAAAAGACATAAAGATTCAAAGAGAAGTGTCGGGCAGAACAGGTCTCGGCGGTTCGCTTCAGTCATATGAACTCGGATATGAGCTTGTTTCACTCGGACTTCCGGCACGATATGCAGATGAACTTTGTGAAACCGCGTCACTTTCTGACGCTGAAGAACTTCAAAAACTTTTGATTAAATATTTAGAGGTGTGAATATTGGATAAGCTAAAGATAGAAGGCGGCAAAAAACTTTTCGGAAATGTCAGAATAAGCGGAGCAAAAAATGCGGCTGTTGCTATTATTCCGGCAGTACTGCTTGTTGACGGGGTATGCAGAATTGAAAATGTACCGGATATTCAGGACGTTTCCGCAATAACCGAAATACTCACTTACTTGGGAGCAAAAGTATCGTTCCCTGATAAAAACACATTGGAAATAGATGCAGCAACCGTAAAAAGCTATATGGCAGATTGCGAAAAGGTTCGCTCTATGCGTGCGTCGTACTACCTGCTCGGCGCTCTGCTGGGCAGATTTCATAAGGCACATGTACGCCTGCCCGGAGGCTGCAATTTCGGAGAACGTCCCATAGATCAGCATATAAAAAGCTTTGAAGCTATGGGTGCGGATGTGAAAATTGATTATGACGTTGTGGTTGCAGAAGCTCCAGAGAGACTTCATGCAGCATCCGTATACCTTGATGTTGTAAGCGTTGGCGCAACCATCAATGCGATGCTTGCCGCATGTCTTGCCGACGGGCTGACGGTTATAGAAAACGCTGCAAAAGAACCGCATGTTGTTGACCTTGCTAATTTCTTAAATACGATGGGTGCTTCCATTAAGGGGGCAGGAACCGATGTTATAAGAATCAAAGGTGTTGAAAAACTGCGCGGAGGCACATACAGCATAATTCCCGATCAGATAGAGGCGGGTACATTCATGATAGCCGCAGCGGCGGCAGGCGGAAATGTTTTGGTTGAAAATGTTATACCGCGCCATATGGATTCGCTTTCGGCAAAGCTTCTTGAAGCAGGTGCAATAATCACAGAATACGAAGACTCAATCCGGGTTGAAAGTGATGGGATTTTAAAAGGTGTAAACGTTAAAACAATGCCTTATCCGGGATTTCCGACAGATCTTCAGCCTCAAATAGTAACGCTTCTGTCAATTGCCAAAGGTACCAGCATGGTTACGGAAGGCGTATGGAAACAGAGATTTCAATATATTGAAGAACTCACGCGTATGGGCGCTGATGTAATCATCGGCGGTGACAGGGCGGTTATACATGGAGTTGATAAACTGCACGGAGCGGTTGTACGTGCTACCGATTTAAGAGCCGGAGCATGTCTTGCAATAGCCGGACTGATTGCTGACGGTGTTACATATATAAACGAGCTTAAACATATAGACAGAGGCTATGAGGACTTGGAAGGCAAGCTTTCATCACTCGGAGCGCAGATTACAAGGATTGTTGACTGATGATAAAAGTATGTCCGCTTTTCAGCGGCAGTAAAGGTAATTCTACATATATAGAAATAAACGGGAATGGGGTTTTGCTTGACGCAGGTGTGTCTTTTTCTCGAATTTCTCAAAAACTTGATGCAGCCGGAATATCTCCGTTGCAGGTTAAAGCAATATTGATAACACACGAGCACAGCGATCATATACGCGGTGCAGGTGTGGCGGCGCGAAAACTCGGCGTTCCCGTATACGCTACCATACCGACATGGTATTCTATGAAAAAAACGCTCGGAAAAATAGAAAAAAACAATATTCTTCCGGTGACACCGGGCAAAGAAGAGGAAATATGCGGAATATGTTTTAAAGCTTTTGAAATTCCGCATGATGCATCCGCTCCGGTGGGTTATAATTTTTTTGACGGCTCAAAGAAATTTACCGTTGCCACGGATCTCGGTGAAATGAGCGAAAAACTGTTTCTTTCGCTTTCGGGGAGCAACGGTATAATTTTAGAATCAAACCATGATGTTAAAATGCTTTTAAACGGCGGATATCCGTACCACCTTAAAATGAGAATCCACGGCAAACTCGGTCATTTGTCAAACGATGAAGCCGCTTCCGTTTGTGCAAGACTTGCAAACCTCGGAACAAAAACCATATTGCTCGGTCATTTGAGCGAGGAAAACAACAGGCCTGAGATAGCCCTTGCACAGACTGCAGACATGCTGTGCAAAGACGGTGTACGCCTTGATGAAGATGTTCTTTTAAGGGTTTTGGGTCAGAATCACAAAACGGAGATTTTTGAAATATGAAAATAAAAATAATTGCCGTGGGCAAACTTAAAGATAAGTTTTTAAGAGAAGCGTCGGGAGAGTTTGAAAAAAGACTTTCCCGTTTTTGTAATTTGGATATTGTTGAAATACCTGATATTAAAAACCCCGATTTGTCATCAAAAGCTCTTTGCGATGAAGTAAGACAGAAAGAGGGAAAGACTATTCTTTCCAAAATTAAAAACGAATATGTTGCCGCAATGTGTATAGAGGGCAAAAAATTGTCAAGCGAAAAATTTGCGACGCTTTTAAGAGATTGTACAATGCGAACACCGGATGTTACTTTTGTAATAGGCGGTTCGCTCGGACTTTCGGATGAAGTTAAAAACCGCGCGGATATAAAACTTTCCGTATCCGATATGACATTTCCGCACGGTCTGTTCAGAGTAATGCTTCTTGAGCAGATTTACCGTGCTTTTAAAATAAATTCTGGGGAGGATTATCATAAATAAAATGAATATTAATGTATTGAGAGATAAACTTAATTATCACAGTTACCGTTATTATGTACTTGATGATCCTGAAATATCGGATTATGAGTATGATATGCTAATGAAAAAACTGAAAGATATGGAAGAAGCGGATCCGTCGCTTATAACGCCCGATTCTCCGACACAAAGAGTCGGAGGTGCTCCTCTTGTACGGTTTGAAACGGTTGAACATGAAGTAAAAATGGAAAGCCTTAACGACTGTTTTGATAAAGGCGAAATTTTGGCATTTGACGAACGTGTAAGAGGAATACTGGGCTTTTCGCCCGAATATGTTGCTGAGCCTAAGATTGACGGTCTGTCTGTATCGCTTGAATACCGCGACGGTGTTTTTTTTCGCGGTTCAACACGCGGAGATGGTCTGGTGGGCGAAGATGTTACGCAGAATTTAAAAACTGTCGGTTCAATTCCGTTAAGACTTAAAAAAAATATACCGTATCTTGAAGTACGCGGAGAAATATTTATGCCGAAGGCGGCTTTTAAAAAATTAAACGAGCAAAGAGAAATAACGGGTGAAAGTATATTTGCCAATCCGAGAAATGCTGCTGCCGGTTCACTCAGACAGCTTGACCCGGCTGTTGCCGTCAAGCGCAAACTCGATATTTTTGTTTTTAATATTCAAAGAGCAGACGGACTGGAGGTCTGGACGCATTCGGAAGGAATTGCCGCACTGCATGAATTAGGATTTAAAGTAATACCGATTGACAAAACTTATAAAGATATAGATTCGGCATTTGAACGTGTATTGCAGATCGGGGCGGAGAGAGATTCTCTTGCATACGATATTGACGGCGCTGTTATAAAGGTAAACGATATTTCCCAAAGAGAGAAGCTCGGCAGTACGGCAAAATGTCCGAGATGGGCGGCGGCTTTTAAATTTCCGCCGGAGCAGAAAGAAACAAAACTTCTCGATATTGTCTTGCAAATCGGCAGAACAGGAGCGGTCACACCGAATGCTGTTTTGGAACCCGTTACAGTTGCGGGCAGCCGGGTAAGCCGCGCAACTCTTCATAATATAGATTATATCCGCGAAAAGGACATAAGAATAGGGGATACAGTTATTTTGCAGAAGGCAGGAGATGTTATTCCGGAGATTCAAAGGGTTTTAAAAGATAAGCGTGACGGAAGCGAAAAAGAATTTCATATGCCCGAAAAATGTCCCGTTTGCGGAGCACCGCTTTTCAGAGAAGAAGGCGAAGCGGTTTTCAGATGTACTGATGAGATGTGTCCGTCGCAAAGGAGCAGAAGAATTATTCACTTTGCATCAAGAGATGCCATGGATATTGAAGGTATGGGACCGTCGCTTGTTCTTAAACTCCTTGAAAACAATGTGATAGACGATTTCGGAGATTTGTATTATATGCGTGCCGAGCAGCTTGAGGTAATGGAAAAAATGGGAGCCAAAAGCGCATCAAATATTATAAATGAGGTAAATGAATCAAAAAAACGCGATTTGTCAAGACTTCTTTTTGCATTCGGCATACGCCACGTCGGAAAACGTGCGGCAGAGATTGCGGCAGAGCACTGCAAAACGCTTGACGGTGTTTTGGCGGCGTCCGAAGATGAGCTTGCGGCGCTCCCCGATATCGGAGAAAAAATAGCGCACAGTTTATGTACATCTCTTAAAAACAAACGTTTGTTAAACAATATTGATAAACTCAGAAAAGCAGGCGTTAACCTGACACATAATGAAAGTGAAGCAGGTACTAAATTTGCCGGGAAAACATTTGTTTTAACAGGAACACTGCCAAACCTTACAAGAAACGAAGCATCGGCAAAAATTACGAAAAACGGAGGAAAAGTCTCCGGGTCGGTTTCAAAGAAAACAGATTATGTTGTTGCCGGTGATGAGGCAGGTTCAAAGCTTTTAAAAGCGCGTGACCTTGGAATTACAATTATAGACGAAAGCACATTTTTAAAAATGTTTGAGGAGGACTGACATGAATTTTAAAGACGAATTTATAGAGATTTACAATGAAAATATTACAAGGGACGGAGCGGATAAGCTTTTGGAGTATCTCAAATCTCCCTCAAGTGATTTTTTTACCGCTCCCGCAAGCACAAGATTTCACGGCTCGTATGACGGAGGACTGTGCGAACACAGTCTGAATGTTTATCACTGCCTTGCCGATTATCTTGAAAGAGAAAGTGTTCAGGATTTGTATGGTCTTTCGTATTCACCGGAAACTGTGGCTATTGTATCTCTTCTTCATGACCTTTGCAAAATAAACTGTTATAAAAAAGGAACACGAAATGTTAAAGTAAACGGTGTTTGGGAGCAGGTGCCCACATATGATTACGCAGATGACCTGCCGTATGGACACGGAGAAAAATCCGTTTACATCATAACCGGTTTTATGCGTCTTACAAGAGAAGAAGCTTTTGCAATCAGATATCATATGGGTTTTTCGGGAAATGAGGACAAAAAGCTTGTCGGAAGCGCTTTTGAAAAATATCCACTTGCATTTGCCGTTTCCGTGGCAGATATGGAAGCTACATATTTTCTTGAAAGCAATAAAAACTGATTGGTTACATTTTGTTAATAAAATGTAACAGATAACATCAATGCAATGTGATATAATTATAAGAAAAGTGGGATTTATTGATTTTTAAGTCATAAGTCCCCGTTGAAAGGATTTGATTAAATGGACAGAGTGTATAATTTTTCCGCAGGTCCGTCTATGCTGCCTTTGGAAGTTTTAAAAAGAGCTCAAAGCGAGATGCTGAATTATGATAATACAGGTATGAGTGTTATGGAAATGAGCCATCGTTCCAAAGCGTTCGAAAAGATTATTCGCAGAGCAGAGGAATTGATGAGAAAGCTCATGAACATACCCGATAATTATAAAGTAATGTTTCTTCAGGGAGGAGCATCAACTCAGTTTGCGATGGTTCCGATGAATCTGCTTAAAAAAAGTAAAAAAGCCGATTATGTTATCACCGGAAACTGGTCAAAGAAAGCTGCGTCCGAATGTGAAAAATACGGAGAAGTTAACCGCGTGGCTTCAAGCGCGGACAAGACTTTTACGTACATACCCGAGCTTCATCCGAGCACTTTTGGCAAAGATGCCGATTATTTTCATATTACGTTTAACAACACCATTTACGGAACAAGATATACAAAGATTCCGGAAACCGGCGATGTGCCTTTGGTAGCGGATATATCTTCCATGATTCTTTCTCAGAAACTTGATGTTTCTAAATTCGGTCTTTTGTATGCCGGTGCGCAGAAGAATATAGCGCCTGCAGGACTTACCGTGGCAATTATGCGTGAAGATTTAATCGGCGATACACTTCCCGGAACGCCTACAATGCTTAAGTATTCAACACATGCAGAAAACGGTTCTATGTATAATACTCCTCCTTGTTACTGCATCTATATTTGTATGCTTGTTATGGAATGGCTTGAAGAACTCGGCGGAGTTGAAGAAATGGAGAAGATAAATGTTCGCAAAGCAGGTCTTTTCTATGACTTTTTAGACAACTCAAAAATGTTTAAAGGCACGGTTGAGAAAAAAGACCGTTCGCTTATGAATGTACCTTTTGTCACGGGTAATGCTGATCTTGATGCAAAATTCATAGAACAGGCAACAGCAGCAGGTTTTGTAAATCTCAAAGGTCACAGAACGGTGGGCGGAATGAGAGCAAGTATCTATAATGCAATGCCCGAAGAAGGTGTTTTGAAGCTTATCGACTTTATGAAGAAATTTGAAAAAGAAAACTGATTTCCGAAAGGATTTGAAAAAATGTATAATATTAAAACGCTGAATAAAATATCCGAAAAAGGACTGAAATATTTTTCTGACAGCAAGTACACGGTATCAGACAGTGTTGAAACCCCCGATGCTATAATTCTTAGAAGCTTTTCCATGCATGATATGGAGCTTCCGGAGAGTTTGCTTGCTGTAGGCAGAGCGGGAGCAGGTGTGAATAATATTCCTATTGACAAATGCGCCGAAAAGGGTATAGTTGTTTTCAATACGCCCGGAGCCAATGCAAATGCGGTTAAAGAACTTACAGTTCTCGGTTTGCTCATTGCATCACGCAAGGTATGCGATGGTGTGGAATGGGCAAAAACGCTGAAGGACGATTCCGATGCGGCAAAAAAAATCGAAAAGGGCAAAGGTCAGTTTGCAGGTCCTGAGATCATGGGCAAAAAGCTTGCCGTTATAGGCTTGGGAGCTATTGGAGTTATGGTGGCAAACGCTGCGTATAATTTAGGCATGGATGTTTTGGGATATGATCCTTATATATCTGTGAAAGCAGCACTTGGACTTTCGCGTCATGTTGAGCTTGTTCAAGACCTTAAAACGCTTCTTTCTGATGCGGATTATGTTTCAATCCATGTTCCGCTTCTTCCCGATACAAAAGGAATGATTTCGGAAGAACTCATTTCATATATGAAGGACGGAGTAAGAATTCTGAACTTTGCACGCGGACCGTTAGTTGATTTTGAGGCTGTAAAAAAAGCTCTGCAAAGCGGTAAAGCAGCTGCGTATGTAACGGATTTTCCCGATACGGATACTTTATCTTTGCCAAATACAGTGTGCATTCCTCACCTTGGAGCGTCAACAAATGAGTCTGAGGAAAATTGTGCGGAAATGGCTGCAAAAGAAATTATTGATTTTCTTGAAAACGGCAATATTACAAACAGTGTGAATTATCCGAATTGCGAGCTTGCAAGAGAAGACGGAGTGCGTATAACCGTTGCACATAAAAACATACCCAATATGCTCAGCAGATTTTCCGGTCTTTTGGCAGATAACGGTGTTAATATTGAAAACCTTGTAAACAAAAGCAAAAAAGAATTTGCATATACAATTCTTGATATTGGTGCAGATACACCTGAAAAGACAATAGATGAAGTTGTAAAAGAGATAAAGAAAATAAATGACGTTCTTGCAGTGAGAGCGCAACTCCGCGATTCTGGTCACTCTGATCAACGCCGCAGTCGCCGCAACCAACGTGACGTTGCCTATCTTCATCCA
>USAP01000034.1 GCA_900552775.1 uncultured Eubacteriales bacterium
GTTTTACCTTTGTAAAGGCAAAACCTATTGTTTTATATGCCTTTAAACTTGTAAATCCTTTGTATTTTCTTTAGATATTATTACCTTGATACGAAGTATCAATTTTAAGGAAAGCGAGGAAAAACAATGAGATTCAGTTTCAGCAAGAAGAAGTTTTTGAAAAAAATCATTCTCGGCATCGGCGCACTGCTCAAATATATCATAGGCGGAATTGCCGAGAGCATTGCACTTATCTAAAAAATAAACGGAGGATTTACAAAAATGGAAGAAAAATATTTGTGCTCACATTGCGGAGCGGAGCTTACACAAAAGGAAATGACGGAGTTTGAGGGCAATATATACTGCGCCGATTGTCTTAACGACTTAACAACGGTTTGCGATTGCTGCGGAGACAGAATCCGCCGTGACGAAGCAGAGGGCGACAGCGAGACAACTCTATGCCATCATTGCTATGATTATAATTACACCACCTGCGAAGATTGCGGAGTATTAATACATAATGATGACGCATACTATGATGACGATTCGGATTATCCGTACTGCCAAAGCTGTTACGAAAAATTGCAGGAAGACTCCATAAAGTCATATAACTACAAACCCGAGCCGATATTTTACGGTTCGGGTGTTTTGTTTATGGGCGTTGAACTTGAAATAGACAACGGCGGCGAGGACAGCGACAATGCGGGTGAATTGCTTATGCTTGCAAACCGAAACAGCGAGCATATTTATTGCAAGCATGACGGGAGTATTTATAACGGCTTTGAAATTGTAAGCCACCCTATGACTTTGGAATATCACACAAACAATATGAATTGGCTTGATGTATTTGAAAGCGCCGTATCAATGGAGTACCGTTCACATCAAACAAGTACATGCGGTCTGCACGTGCACGTCAACCGCTCCGCGTTCGGAGAAACTGCCGAGCAGCAAGAAGATGTAATATCACGGATTGTGTACTTCGTTGAAAATCATTGGAACGAGCTTTTAAAGTTCTCGCGGCGTACAGAAGCAAATGTCAACCGCTGGGCAAGCCGATACGGAATTTCAACCACCGCAAAGGATACATACAAAAATGCAAAGGACAAGCACATGGGACGTTATGTTGCTGTTAATCTTGAAAATTATAACACGGTTGAATTTCGTATTTTCAGAGGTACACTGCGGTATAAAACATTTATTGCCACGCTTCAGCTTGTGCATGAGATTTGCCGGTTTGCCGCGCAGCTTGACGATAAGAAAATGGAAGGTCTTTCGTGGTCTGAGTTTGTGTCGCTGATACCGTCCGACAAACCGGAACTTATTGATTACTTAAAGTCTAAACGGCTTTATATCAACGAAATCACAGAAGAAAGCGAGGATATGTAATATGTGTTGTTTATTCGGATTTTATCACTACGGCGGAGGAAAAATCGACAAGCTGTCAAGGCTTACAAATCTGCTTGCGGAAAACGCAACCGTCAGAGGTACAGATGCTGCCGGGATTGCCTGCAATGACCGCGGCAAGCTAATCATTCATAAAGAAGCAAAAGCGGCATATAACATTGATTTTAAGCATCCCGAAAGCGTGGTTTGTGTAACTGGGCACACGAGACACGCCACACAGGGAGATAAAAAGAAAAACTATAATAATCATCCGTTTGCGGGGGCGTGTAAAAATCTGAAATTTGCTTTGGCGCATAACGGCGTACTCATAAATGATGCGGATTTGAAAAAGCAATATCACTTGCCGAAAACCAAAATTGCAACCGACAGCTATATTGCGGTGCAGCTGCTTGAAAAGAAAAAACAGCTTAATGTTGACAGCGTAAAATTTATGGCTGAAAGCATAAGCGGCAGCTTCGCATTTTCAATTCTTGACAGCTCCGACACGCTTTGGCTTATCCGCGGAGACAGTCCGCTATCGCTTGTTCATCTGCCGAAATATCGGCTTTATGTATATGCTTCGACAGATGAAATTCTGTATAAATCACTTGTTGATACAAAGCTGTTTGATGAAATCAAAACGGGCAGCTTTGAAGAAATTACAGTACGTCCGGGAGATATTTTAAGGATTTTACCAAACGGAAAAGTTTTAACAGATACGTTTTCCTATACTGATTACAGTGATTTTCATTGGTGGGATTACAGTTTAAAAGATGACTATATTGAGGAGTTAAAGTCGGTTGCGGCGTATCAGGGATATTCTCCCGAGGTTGTTGACACTCTTTTGGACGAGGGATTTATGCCGGAAGAAATCGAAGATTACATATACTGTATGGAGTGAATTTGCAAAGTATTGTATAATTAAAACAGCACACTTTCGGGAGGTGACTGAAAACGAAATATGGATATGCAAGGGTTTCAAGCATAAATCAAAAAGAGGACAGACAGCTTGACGAGCTTATAAAATTCGGGATAAAACCCGACTGTATTTACATAGACAAGCAGAGCGGAAAGGACTTTAAAAGACCTCAGTATCTAAAGCTATATAAAAGGCTTAAAAAGGACGATTTGCTTGTGATAAAAAGCATTGACCGCTTAGGGCGAAACTATAAGGAAATACAGCAGGAATGGCGAAAAATCACGCAGAAATATAATCGTCTTGGATATGCCGCTGCTTGATACCACAAAGGCAAAGGATTTGCTCGGCACGTTTATAGCCGACCTTGTTTTGCAGCTTTTGTCATTCGTTGCGGAAAATGAGCGGATAAACATTTTGCAAAGACAGGCGGAGGGAATTGCCGCTGCACAAAGGCGCGGCGATATTGTCTGCTTTTACAGAAACGGCGAATTTGTACATACGGGAATCGTGACAAGCGTATCTGGCGACAGGTTCGAGACGGTTGAGGGAAACACATCGGGCGGCTCGAGCGTAATATCAAACGGCGGCGGGGTTTGCAAAAAATCTTATTATAACTCAAAGCTGCCCGGTACGAAATTTGTGCGCCCCGACTATGAGAGCGCAGAGCCCCGTGAATTAACAAGCGTAAACGATATTGTTTGGGAACTGCGCGAGAGGGGCATTGTTTCGGAAACGGACAAGTGGCTTCAAAAATTGCAAACCGACACGGACGCGTATTGGCTTGCGAGAAAGACAGTTAGAGGGATAAGAGGGTGTGAAATGTAAAGAAATCAGAAGCTTGAAATGCTCAAAATTTACAAGTATGCAACACGAAATGCAACACGAAAAATTAAAAACCGCTTGAAATCAAGCGGTTTGTGGTGCGAGTGTTCTTACAGGACTTAACGAAAAATGCAGTAAAATTAAATTTTAAGTGCCGAAGGCACTCTCGCAAAAGGTTGGTAGTGAGCCAAAGGCGTTACGAGTGCGCTTGCAAACGAATAGACGATGCGAATGTGACCTTTTGCGAATAAGGAGGAGCAGCGGCATGAGCGAACTCTGATTTTTTGCAAAAAAAATCGGAGCAAACGATATATAGCTTGCTCCGACGTGGTCGAGGTGACAGGACTTGAACCTGCGGCATCTTGGTCCCAAACCAAGCACTCTACCAAACTGAGCTACACCTCGCAATATCACTTTATAAATTATACCTCAAATAAAGGGCTGTGTCAAGATTTTTTTGACACAGCCCCAATGTTTTATGGATATTATGTGTGCAAAGCTGCACACAGCGCAAGATTAATTATCTCTTTTCGTAACGTTTGTAAGCTTCCTGTCTGAATTTCAAAGCGTCTTCAATGCCGAAGTCTTTCAGCTGCTGAATATATGCGTCAAACTCGTCAAGAGATCTCTCACCTGTTATAAACTTAATTGTCTGTTCTTCAACATACGTATCTACATTTGTTTTGATTTCGGAATCTCTGTCGGCTTCGGAATCAAGAACATAAAGCTGCGGCAAGAGATGGTTTCTCATATTTGTCTTAGCCCATTCAACCTGTGCATCCTGCTGCTGTTTTGTCGTATAGTACTGCTCCATGTATCTTGTATCCTGAACCATGATACCATTGTAGCACGAACGCATGTAAAGACCCATTGCATTTGCAACCGTAAGACCATCGGGGTTGTTGAGGATAAGATCCGTATACTGCGGATACTTTTCACCGTCTTTGTCAACCCAGTTGTAGCTTTCGCCTTCTATACCGAAGTTGAAGAGGTTATGTCCTTCTTCTGTAAAGCCATAATCGAGGAAGCGTGCAGCAAGCTCGATATTCGGGCACTTTGTATTAATTGCCGTGCCGCAGTCCATACGAACAGGATTGGAAACATATGAATATTCCGCATTTTCACCGGATTTTGTTGAGGGATACTGAACACCCATCAGGTCAAATCCGTCTTTTCCGCCGGCAGCTTTAAGATACTGACCGACACCGGAACCGTTCCATGCCTGAATTGCGCCTGTTCTGCCGTTTAACACTTTATTATCGATAGCCTTTGAATCAATAACAGCCATATCCTTATCGATAAGACCTTTTTTGTACCAGTCATTCATCTTGGTAAGGAAGTCTTTATATGCAGGTTCTGCCTGACCGTAAACAACTTTTCCGTCGTTCTGATAGTAGTCTGGATAAAGGTTAAATCCGGGCATAAATGTAAACTGAAGATTGGAAAGCGATCCGGTATAAGGCGCTTCAACACCGTTATCCTTAAATGTCTGTAAAACCTTTTCCCATTCATCAATTGTTGTGGGAGTAGAAAGATTATATTTCTTCATCCAGTCTGCGCGGACAGCGGGACCGTAACCGAGCTGCAGAATACCCTCTTCCATCATGAAGGGGAAAGCATAGTAAGAACCCGAGTCTGATTTAACCTGTTTTTCATAAGTATCGTTTTCTTTAAGAAGCTTTGAAAGAGCCGGAGCATATTTTTCAAAAACTTCGTTAAGTTTTAATATGTAGCCTTCGTTTATAGCAACATCGGGACCGCCGGGATAATTGTTCCAGCTGTACTGGATAAGATCCGGAAGCTCGTCTGAAGCCAGAAGCAGCTGAAACTGCTCTGTGTCCTGACCTGCCGTAGGATGAACGTATTCTACGTTTACACCCGTGTTTTCAGCAATTTTTTTGCCGAGAGGTGTGTCACCGAAGTTTTCGTACATGTGGGTCCAAACAATGGACTGTCCCATCCAGTATGTGAGTTTATCATCACATTTTACAGGATAGATTGCGTCTCCGTTCAATACAACCTCTGAACCGTTGCTGATGTCAACATCGTTTCCACCGCCGCTTTTTTTACAAGCTGTGAAAGACGAACCAGCAACCAAAAGCGCCGTACCAAGCGCAAGTGTTTTAAGTGCCTTCCTTTTCATATAATACCTCCGAATTATAATAATTTTGCATATTAACGTGTCTCGTCTGCGCATAAACAAGGCACCTCGGCAGACAAAGCTTACATATACCGCAAACGCAAATTATCTATAATCATTACAGTATACGCACATAATATGTTTAAAATTACTATATCAGAAAATCAGCAATTAGTCAATAGTTTTTTCCAAAAAGTCGGATATTTAATTTTTTTGTACAATTTCACCAAGCACCCTTGCATCGCGGATAAGATTGTACGGGTCTCCGTCTTTTACAAATTCTATGAGAAGTTTAAAGTCTTCTTCTCTTATGGAGTCATAGTATTTAACAAGGTTTCCCCTGATTTCCGAAAGCATTCCGTATCCGTTTTCCGGAGTATAGTTCTGAATATGCAGCATGCCGCAGGAATATGGCTTAACTACGCCAAATTCCGCTATATTTTCCTCAGCACTTTTTTCACCGGCAGGCTGCCAGTAAAGCCCTGCTCCGGTATCCTCCGCAAGACGCGCCGCCCCCTCTGCGGTATCGGTAAGTGTTCCGTGGTGATATTCAAAACCTATCTTTATTCCGAGTCTTGCCGCTTCTTTGACCATAAATTGTGTATTTTCCACAATTAATGCATAATCTTCATCGCTTGTGTGCGCACTTCCCGTGTTGCCCGCCCATACGCGTATAACACCCGCGCCGAGCATATCCGCCGTTTTTACCGTGTCTATACACTCGTCACGGTCCTTCATCTCGCAATACGAACCGAGAGAAAAAATCTCCAGCCCGAATTTCTCGGAAGCCTTCTTTATTTTGTCTGCATGGGTGCGGCTCAAAAGCGGCATGTGTAAATCCGAAACGCCCCATTCAATACCATTAAGACCTGCTTTTGCGGCATATTCGGCAACAATCTCGGGTTCAAACTTTCCGAGTGTCAGCGACGTCATTCCAAGTTTCATAGACTACCTCCTTAGTTTTCGCCGTAAACCTTTTTAATTGTCTCAATTACCCTTGTCCCGAACTCCGGAGTGGGAATTGTGCTTTCTTTACCTTCAATATATCTTACAAACTGGTGCAGCTGCTTTACAAACGGAGGGTACTCCTCTGTGAATTCATAAGGCTCAAACTTTCCTTTTGTCGCGATTTCTATATTGTTTGAGTTATATACCCTGACTGCTCCGTCGCGGAAATAATATGTTGTTTCGTTAACTTCAAAGTCGCTGTACGCCGAATATGTCATAACAGATGAAATGCCGTTTTCAAACTCAAGATAAACCTGTGCATGACCCTCAACATCATACCCGTCAAGAAGGTTGCCGCAGTTGGCGTGAAGGCTTGTGATTTTTGTATCTCCCATAAGAGTGAACAGCTTATCGAGACCGTGCGCTCCGTAGTTCATCATAATTCCGCCGCCTGCAAGCTTCTTGTCTAAAAACCAGCGCGGACGTGATTCGCTGAAATAATTCGTATTTCTTCTCTCGTTTATCATTGCAAGCTTGCCGAATTTTTCTTCTTTGTACATATTTCTGAGGACTTCGTTTGCACCGAAAAATCTCTGCACATGTCCTATCGCAAGCTTTGCGCCGTTTTTATCTGCCGTTTCTTTCATTTTTACACATTCCGAAACCGAGGTTGCCATTGGCTTTTCGCAAAGCACGTGTATTCCTTTTTCAAGAAAATAACAGCTTACTTCACAGTGAAGAAAATGCGGAAGGTTTATTATAACCGCGTCTATGCTTTCCTTAATTTCCTTATAATCCGTATAAAAAGGAACGCCGTATTCCTTTGCCGCAGACTCGGCTTTTTCCGGATTTACGTCAACAACCGCCGCTATTTCACATTCGTCCGACTGCGAAATCGTGCGCAAATGCGTGTGACCTATTATTCCTGTACCTATTACTCCTATTTTATACATCAGTACTTACCTCCTCTTTCCTCAAAATGAGTGGGTTTTCCGAGGGCTCTTCCGCCCGAAAGAATCCATTCCGCCTGCCATTTTATAAGTGTTTTTGCGGAAACCGACGGATATCCGAAAACAGATACGGCGCGGCTTGCGTCGTTTAAGTATGCCATGCCGCTCTCTTCTCCCGAAAAAACGGGTTCCTTTCCGAAATATTTTCCGAATTCTTCAGCGGTTTTGCGAACCGACAGTGTCTCGGGGCCGGTTACGTTCATAATTTCAACATCGCTTGATGCGTGAAGTAACCCGCGAAGTGCAATTTCGTTTGCAGTTCCCTGCCATATTATATTAAAGCACGGTGTTGTAAGTGAAATCGGCGTGCCGTTTAGAACGCTTGAAGCAATATCATACAAAACGCCGTATCTTAAATCCGCCGCAAAATTAAGTCTGTATATAAATACTTTTGTACCGAATTTATGCGCCGCATATTCAAATGAACGCTCGCGCGCGAGGCAGCTCTGCGTATATTCGCCTATCGGTCCGGGCTTTGTTTCCTCCGTGCATCCCGCCGTATGAAGCGGAACAAGCGGATAAACATTTCCCGAAGAGAAAACAACCATGGAAGCGCCTTTAAATTTTTCTCCCACGTGTGCCGGCAAAACACTATTCATCGCCCATGTCTGCCATTCATTTCCGTCCGTGCCAAATTTTTTTCCTGCCATATAAATAATGTTTTTAACATCGGGAAGTGCATTAAGCTGCTCCGTATTAAGAAGGTCGCACTTTATAATTTCAACGCCGTTGTCGCTGAGAAGCTTTGCGGCAATTTCATCCCCGAATCTTGAAACGGCATAAACCTTTTTATCTATACCTGCTTCTTTTATTGCGTTTTTCGCCAAAACGCACAGCGTCGGACCCATTTTTCCGCCCGCGCCGAGCACCATTATATCTCCTTCTATTTTGGCTATATCCTCTACAAGCTCCTTTGAGGGAGTTGTGAGCAGCGCATTAAGTTTTTCTTCTGTCCATGTCATAAAAAAACACTCCTTTTTTTAATTATTGGCGATATTTCATTTTTTTAACCGTTTTTGAGTAAAAAAAACAAAAGCCTTGGGAAAAAGGGGAAATCCCCCTTTTTCCCGATGGAGAAGAAAGATTATTTGCTTTCAGGCTTTTGAGTTAAAAAATAAAGTAATTATCTGTTTTCGTAACGCTTGTATGCATCATTTCTGAATTTCAAAGCGTCTTCAATGCCGAAGTCTTTCAGCTGCTGAACATATGCGTCAAATTCGTCAAGAGATCTCTCTCCGGTGATAAACTTGATTGTCTGTTCCTCAACATATGTGCTGAGATTTGTCTGTATATCGGCGTCTTTATCAGATTCTGAATCAAGAACGTAAAGCTGCGGCAGAATATGATCTCTCATATTTGTTTTGCCCCAAGCCTTCTGAGCGTCCTTCTGCTGCTGTGTCTGGTAGAACTGCTCAATGTATCTTGTGTCTTGAACCATGATGCCGTTATAGCATGCACGTGTGTAAAGACCGAGTGCATTTGTAACGGTAAGTCCGTCCGGATTGTTCAGAATAAGGTCTGTATACTGAGGATATTTCTCGCCGTCTTTGTCAACCCAGTTGTAGCTTTCACCTTCGATACCGAAGTTGAAGAGGTTGTGACCTTCTTCCGTGAATCCGTAATCGAGGAAGCGTGCCGCAAGTTCTATATTAGAACACTTTGTATTGATTGCAGTACCGCAGTCCATACGAACAGAAGCGGAAATAGACGAATATTCAGCATTTTCACCGGATCTTGTTGAGGGGAACTGTGTTCCTACCAAATCAAATCCGTCTTTGCCGCCGGCCGCTTTAATCCACTGACCGATACCGGAGCCTGCCCAGCCTGTTACAGCGCCTGCTCTGCCGTTTAATACTTTATTGTCAACAGCCTTTGAATCAACAACAGCAATGTCTTTGTCTATAAGACCTTTTTTATACCAGTCGTTCATCTTGACAAGGAAATCCTTGTATGCGGGCTGAGCCTGTCCGTAAACAACTTCACCATCGTTGAGGTAGTAATTATATGACAGGTTGAAGCCGGGCATAAACGTCTGCTGCAAATCGTAAAGCGTACCTGTGTAGGGCGCTTCAACACCGTTGTCTTTAAATGTCTGAAGAACTTTCTCCCATTCGTCAATTGTTGTGGGAGCGGAAAGATTATATTTCTTCAGCCAGTCCGCACGGAGCGTGGGACCGTATGCAACCTGAAGAATACCGTCTTCCATCAAGAACGGGAATGCATAGTAAGAACCGGAGTCGGACTTAACCTGCTTATCCCAGTTTTCGTTTTCTTTGAGAACCTTTGTAAGCGCCGGAGCGAATTTTTCAAAAACTTCGTTAAGTTTTAAAATATAACCTTCGTTTATAGCAACATCAGGTCCGCCGGGATAGTTGTTCCACCCATAGTTTACAAGATCCGGAAGCTCATCCGAAGCCAAGAGAAGCTGAAACTGCTCCGTGTCCTGTCCCTCTGTGGGGTGAACATATTCAACGTTAACACCTGTGTTTTCAGCAATTTTCTTGCCGAGAGGCGTATCTGCAAAATTTTCATATTTATGCGTCCATGCAGCGGATGAACCCATCCAGTATGTAAGCTTGTCATCGCATTTTACAGGATATATAGCGTCCCCGTTCAATACAACCTCAGAACCGTTGTTAATATCAACGTCTGTGGCTGTGCTGCCGCCTTTTTTGCAGGCGGTGAAAGATGAAGCCGCAACAAGCATAGCCGTGCCGAGTGCAAGCTTCTTAAGTGTTTTCTTGTTCATGAAATACCTCCAAATTTTATCTTCTCCATCAATATAAAAAATAAAAGGATATGTGCCAAAAATTATTTGATTTTAGCTTTCCAGCTTTCTATGTTTTCCTTTACGAACTCATCATCGCAAAGGTGTGGGTACATTGCGCAAACTCTGTCTATTTCCTCCGCCTGACCGGGCGAAAGCTTTTCATCGGGATTTAAACATCTGGTGCTTTTCATAAGCCCCTGTCTATATAAAACCTCGTGTATGCCGGCAATGCAGCCCGCAAAGCCGTTTGCAACGTCAAAGAGAGCGCCGTTGGCGTCCGTTATCTGTGCGGCAAGCGTCAGCGTTTTCGCGCTTACTTCACCGTTTTTAATCTCGGAAAAAATCTCGCATACTCTGTGCGCCCATGCCGACCAGTGACCGAGCAGACCGCCCATGAATCTGCGTGTTATCTCCCTGCCTTCAACGTTGAATTTGTATTCTGTTGTAAGATCAACTATAATATTGTCGTCATTACCCGTGTAAAGAGTAATCTCATCGCTTCGGCTTGAAAGCGATGCCGCTCTTACAACATCAATTGTGGAATATCTGTCAAACGACGCGCATTTAACGGCAACAACTCCGTGCACCTCGCAAACCTTTTCCCAGTAGCCGTATGAAAATCTTCTTCCTCCTACGGCAGTCTGAAGGTAAAATGCAATAACCGGCATAACCTTTGCCACAGCTTTCGTTCTTTCAACCAGATATTCTTCGCTCATATCGTTTAAACCGCCGGGGCTTAAAAGCACCGCGTCAAACCCGAGCTCTTTTGCGGTTTCAGCCTCGCGCACAGCCTGCTCCGTTTTACCGCAGACGCCCGAAACTTTAACCACTGTTTTGCCTGTTTCCTTTTCGAACCTGGCAATTTCTCCGGAAACCGTTTTTAAAACCGTTTCAAAAAGATCTATGCCTTTGTCCCTTATTTCGAACTGCGTAGTATGAACCGCAGTTGCGATTCCGCCTACTCCGGACTCCAGATAATATCTGGTCAGAAGGCGCTGACCCTGCTCATCAAAGACCCCATCATCCGTAAGCGCCAGCGGCGTTGCAGGAATAACCGTTCCTTTTTTCAAAATTTCAAGTGCTTTTTCTCTGCTCATATTACCGCCCCTTTATAAAAAATACAATAAGTAACTCTTTGGTTACTTTTATATTACCACACTCCCTTCATATTGTCAAGTATTATTTTAAAACATTTGGCTGTTAGTGTCAATAGAATTTAAGAAAGATTTGCACATCATCTCATTTATACAGATATAACAGCGGTTTAAAATGTTTTGAAAGCTTTATGACAGCTTTTGCAAGGCAAACGGAAGCCGCAAATGTAAACAAATAGGCGGCAACAGAATTGTCTGCAGCTGCATGAAATACCGGAACAATTTCAAGTATTTCTACAAAAATCATATGCGAAAAATATATAAGGGCAGACATTGCCCGAAGTTCTTTGTATATGCCTTTGTCCGTCAGCCGTATGTTAGCGGCAGTATAAAAAGAAAAAAACACCGTCGGAATAAGACCGAGATACATGTCATATTCCCTTATCCACGAAAGACGCGTTAGTACAAAAACCTCCGCACCGTAAAAAATAAAAGAAACACACATGCACAAAAATGCTGTTTTCACTTTCATTTTAAAGCCGTGCCTTGCAAAGTACATACCCATCATAATGAAAAGCAGTCCTTCGCACAAGCCGTTTCTTGTTGTTTCAAAAAATCTTTTTATTTGCAGCAGAAAATTCCAGAGCCATGTCACACTTTTAAGCGGTACAATAAGACCGAACCAGCTCTGGGCACAAAGGCCGAGACAGTACATCGCAAATGAAAAAATTGCAATTGCACGCGGCTTTACACCTGCCGACAGCAAACACAGCAAAATAACATATGCCCATATCATTGCATTTAAATACCATAAATGTCCGTAGCTTGTGCTCAGCACAAACCTAAACAAATAGTATTTCAAAAAGTCCAAAATGTTTACGTGTCCCATTATTTCCGCCGTATGATAATAAGCAAACGGCGCATAAATAACAGACCAGATAATATAAAGTCTTATTATTCTTTTTACATACGCGCCTATCACGCTTTTGTCCAATTCGCCATTTTCTTTATATGCTTTTATAAATACAAAGTACGAGGATGAAATAAAAAAGAACGGAACGGCAACACGCGCTGCGAAATTCACAACTGCAAAGTTGAGCATCCAATTCACAGATGTAAGCGGCGGAACATGTATTGTCACAACAAGCGCCGCGCATAAAAATTTTATAACATCGATGAAATTATATTTTTTCAACACCTTTTTTGACGGTTTGTCCGCGTATTCCATCTTAATCTCCTTTGTTTTTATTTTTTTATTATACT
>USAP01000035.1 GCA_900552775.1 uncultured Eubacteriales bacterium
ATTACATAATATATATTATATATATTTTTTCTTGCGTTCCGGAGCTTTTTAACATCCCCTGCCCCCTTTGGGGCAGACGCTCATACATACCCCGCATACGGCGCCGCGCCCTATACTTTTAAATTTCTCTTTCATGTAGTCGCTGCACGCCTTGGCGTCAAAAATATCGTCTCTTGTCATGCCGCTTTGATACGCAACATTTTTTATGGCAAGCGCGCCGCATGCCTTGGAGCAGAGCGAGCAGCTGCCGCACAAATCCTCCTGCACGCGGCAAAGCGTTTTCAAAGGAGCATTTGTGAAAACCGTGGCAAGCCTTACGCGCGGACCGAATTTGTGCGATATGAAAAGCGCGCTTTTTCCTATATATCCGAGCCCTGCGCGCACGGCAGCCGTTTTGTGCGGAAAAATGCCCTGCATGCCGTTTACGGACTGGCTTGCCGGCACTGCGGCGGCTCTGTAACCCATGCTCTGAAGATATAAAACAAGCTGCAGCGTGACGCTGTCAAGATACGCGTTGACGGTTCTGTAATGGTGAAAATACGTGTGCGTGGGGGAGGCGTCTATCTGCTCTGCCACGGCGTCCGAAAGGTGCAGCACGCATGATATAGCGGAAGGCAGCCCCTCAAAGGGCGTATCTTCGGAACATTCGGCAAAGCCCGAGTCCGAAATAAATCTGTCTTTTAAAAATTTATTGATATCGTCATTTAACATAATGATTATTCATGTCCTTTGCGTGTATTTTATATAATAAGTATAACTTAAATCGGCTTTAATGTCAATTCCCTTGACAAATCGGGAAAAAAGCTTTAAAATATAGTATTGAAAAGCCGTCGAAAGGTAGGAATGCTTTATGAAACAGAATCACGAACTCAAAAGACAGCTTATAGAAAACGAAATACACAGCATTGTTATGGCGGACAAACGCGCAATACTGCTCGATAATCTGCGCCGCCGGAAAAAGCGCCTCGGCAATTTGAAGCTCGGCGATACGGTGCTTCTTTTTGAATATATGGGAAGAAAGAAACATGCTTCGTCCGATGAAAACGACACGCTTTACAGAATTACGGAGGGCAAAGTCATTCAGGTTACAAAAAGCGGTTTTTTCCTTGACGGATTAAACGGCAGAGGTCATAAAACAATGGAGTTTGTGAACAAAGCGCATATAATAAGCGGCAGAGTTCAGCTCTTATTAAAGGAAAAGAATGTATGATTTATTTTGACAACAGCGCAACCACAAAGCCGTGCCGCGCCGCGGTGCAGGCTGCGGCGCGCGCCATGGAAGACGTGTTCGGGAATCCCTCGTCGTCTCACGGCGCCGGGATTGCGGCGCGTGCGGAGCTTAAGGCGGCAAGAGAAGAAGTGGCTTCTTCCCTGCATGTTACCCCCGATGAGATTTATTTTACTTCGGGCGGAACAATGTCTGACAATATCGCCGTTTTCGGCGGTGCGAAAAAAGGCGTCGGCAATCACGCGGTTACAACAAAAATTGAACATGAAGCGGTTCTGCTCTGCTTTGAAGAGCTTGAAAAGCGCGGTTTTGACGTGACGTATTTAACGCCGGAAAGCGACGGAAATATTTCGCTTTCGCAGATAGAAAAGGCGCTTACGCCCGAGACCTCGCTTGTGAGCATAATGACCGTAAACAACGAAACGGGCGCAATGCTGCCCGTTGACGGTGTGAAAGCTTTGATAAACAGAATCTGTCCGCGTGCGCTTTTTCACACGGACGCGGTTCAGGCGTTCGGCAAAACGGAGCTTTACCCCGATAAGTGGGGTGTTGACCTTCTGAGCGTTTCGGGCCACAAAGTTCACGCACCCAAGGGCGTGGGCGCGCTTTATATAAGACGCGGCGTTTCGCTTCTGCCGCATATTTTCGGCGGAGGACAGGAGAAAAATATTCATTCGGGAACGGAAAATCTCCCGGGAATTATGGGTCTTGCCGCGGCTGTGCGCGAGTTTGACATTCCGTGTAAAACCGTTTCAGAGATAAACGCGTACATGCGCCGCGGAATTTCAAAGCTTGACGGAGCGGAGATTAACAGCCCCGAAGACGCATCGCCGTATGTCCTTAATGTGTCGTTCGGAAAAATCCCCTCGGAAGTTATGCTAAATGCCATGGCGGCGGAGGGAATATGCGCCTCGGCAGGGAGCGCGTGCGCGGCAAACCGTTCGGGCGAAAGCTACGTTCTGCGCGCCATGGGCAGAAGTCCGAAAAGTGCAATACGTTTCAGCTTTTCGCGTTTCAATACGCTTGAAGAAGCGGAAAAAACAATGGATTTTCTTAATAAAACCGTTCCCCTGCTTACGGAAATTGCAGGGAGGTAAAACTGTGCCGGTGCAGGGCGGCGGAATGGAGATCAAATTAATATGAAAGAAATTATACTTATTAAATACGGAGAAATAATACTTAAAGGCTTAAACAGACATATATTCGAAGATAAACTTGTAGGAAACATCAAAAAAGCGGTGGGAGACAGTGCGCATGTTTATAAGTCGCTTGCAACGATTTATGCCGAGCCCCGGGAAGGCGCCGACATAGACGAGCTCATAGCGAAAATACGAAACGTTTTCGGAATAGTTTCAATAGCGCGCGCCGCGGTGTGCGAAAAGGAACTTTCCGATATCTGTGCCGCTGCGGCGGAATATTTAAAGGACGAGCTTTCCCTGGTTAAAACTTTCAAGGTTGAGACAAAGCGCGCGGACAAGAAATATCCGCTCAAATCTCCGCAAATCAGCGCGGAAGTGGGCGGCGCACTTTTGGACGCTTTCAAAAATTTAAGCGTCGACGTGAAAAATCCCGACCTTATCGTAAACGTTGAGGTGCGCGAAAGCGCGGCGTATGTATACGGCGGAAGAATCCGCGGCAGAGGCGGCATGCCAACGGGTACGGCAGGCAAAGCCATGCTGCTGCTCTCCGGCGGAATAGACAGCCCCGTTGCAGGCTACATGATAGCAAAGCGCGGCGCAACACTTGAGGGAATACACTTTTTCTCGCACCCTTTCACAAGCGAGCTTGCAAAACAGAAGGTGCTTGACCTGGCAAGGGAGCTTAAAGGCTTTACGGGTTCTCTGCGTGTGCATATTGTGCCGTTTACGCAGCCGCAGCTTCAGATGCGCGAAAAATGCCCGGCGGAGCACTTAACGCTTATTATGCGCAGAATGATGATGATGATAGCCTCGGAAATTGCGAAAAAACAGGGTGCTTTGTGCCTTGTTACGGGCGAAAGCCTGGGTCAGGTTGCAAGCCAGACCATGGAGGCGCTTGCCGTGACGGATGATGCGGCTTCTCTTCCGTGTTTCCGTCCCGTAATAGGCATGGACAAAGAGGATATTGTAGCCATAGCGCGCGATATAGGCACATTTGAAACGTCTATACTGCCTTATGAGGACTGCTGCACGATTTTTGTGCCCAAGCACCCCACAACAAGACCGAAACTTGAAAAAATTCTTGCCTCCGAAGCGCTTCTGGACGTTGAGACGCTGGTGCGCGACGCTGTCGAGGGAACAGAGGTTGTGGATGTCTGATATATTTGAAAAACTTATAAACAAACATATTACGGTCTCCTGTGCGGAATCCTGCACGGGAGGTCTTCTGGCGGCGGCTTTTACGGATGCGCCGGGGATTTCCGCGGTGTTTTTCGAAGGTGCCGTCACATATGCAAATGAGGCTAAAGAGCGCCTCGGGGTAAAGGCGGAAACGCTGCAAAACTTCGGAGCGGTGAGCGAAAATACCGCGCTCGAGATGGCGGAATGCATAAGAAAACGCGCAAAAAGCGACATAGGTCTTTCCACCACCGGAATCGCAGGTCCGGGCGGCGGCACACCCGAAAAACCCGTGGGACTTGTGTACTGCGCGATATCATCCGAAAAAGAAACGCGCGTTTATAAGCTGAATCTAAGCGGAAGCCGCGACGAGATAAGACGGCAGACGGTAAAAATTCTGCTTGAAAAACTGGAGGAGTACATAGATGAACAATATTAAACTTTGGGATAAAACCCCGTTTTTTGACGAAAATATCAATCAGCCGGAGCCGTTTTTAAAGCCGTATATAAAAGACGGCGCAAAATCCGCGGTTATTGTGTGCCCGGGCGGCGCATACCGCGACCTTGCCGAACATGAGGGCCATCCCGTTGCGCTGTGGCTCAATTCCATAGGCATTACGGCGTTTGTGCTTACATACCGCCTCGCTCCGTACACGGAGAAAGCCATAACGGGCGATATTTTGAGAGCCGTGCGCGTGGTGCGCAGCAATGCGGAAAACTTCGGCATTAAAAAAAACAAAATCGGCGTTCTGGGCTTTTCCGCAGGCGGACATTTGGCGTCTTCCGCGGCGGTACATTTTTCGGATTTTGTTTTCCCGAAAACAGATGACACCGATAACGAAAGCTCGCGCCCCGATGCGGCAATACTTTGCTACCCCGTAATATCGCCGGACAGCGGCATGTGTCATGGAGACTCTTTTAAAAATCTTTTGGGCGAAAAGTTCGGAGACGAAAAACTGATGAATTATTATTCCAACGAAAAAGCGGTGAAACCCGACACACCGCCCTGCTTTTTGTGGCACACGGGAGGGGATGACGGAGTTCCGCCCGAAAACAGCATGGAGTTTGCGAAAGGTCTGCAAAAAAATAAAATTCCGTACGAAATTCACATTTATGCCGGCGGCAGACACGGAATGGGTCTTGCGCAAAATCTTAAAGGCGAGAATACGTTCCGCATAGAAAAATGGACCGAAAGCTGCGAAGAATGGCTTAAATCAATAGATTTTATTTAAATTCAGGACAGGGAGATAAACGATGAACAATCCTCCGATTTTGCAAAAAATCACAGATACACTTGAAGAAAACTATATGCCGTACGCCATGAGCGTAATTATTTCGCGTGCAATTCCGGAGATAGACGGCTTCAAGCCGTCGCACAGGAAGCTTCTTTACACCATGTATAAGATGGGGCTTCTGCGCGGCAACAGAACAAAATCGGCAAACATTGTCGGAGAAACGATGAAATTAAACCCCCACGGCGATATGGCTATATATGACACAATGGTAAGGCTGACGCGCGGCAATGCCGCTCTGCTGCATCCGCTTGTGGATTCGAAGGGAAACTTCGGAAAGCAGTACAGCCGTGACATGTCATGCGCCGCACCGCGTTATACCGAGGCGAAGCTTGACAGTTTCTGTTCCGAAATTTTCGGGGATATAGACCGCGACACCGTGGATTTTACCGATAATTACGACGGCACAATGAAAGAGCCCGTGCTGCTGCCCGTGAGCCTTCCCACAATTCTTTTAAACGCAAACCAGGGAATTGCCGTGGGCATGGCAAGCAACATATGCTCGTTTAACTTAAAAGAACTCTGCGAAAGCACGATTGCCCTTTTAAAAAATCCCGGAGCGGATATAGGAGATATTCTGCTTGCGCCCGATTTCCCGGGCGGCGGCATATTGCTTTACGACCGCGCCGCAATGCAGGAAATTTACAAAACCGGGCGCGGCAGCTTCCGCGTTCGCTCAAAATACGGTTTTGACAAGAAAAATAACTGCATAGAAATTACCGAAATTCCGTACACGACCACAAGCGAAGCGATTATAGACAAAATTGTTGACCTTATTAAAGACAACAAAATAAGAGAAATTGCCGATATAAGAGACGAGACGGACTTAAAGGGTCTTAAAATTACAATAGATTTAAAGCGCGGAACGGATCCCGACAAGCTCATGACAAAGCTTTACAAAATGACGCCTCTGCAGGACAGCTTTGCGTGCAACTTCAATATTCTTATAGACGGTGCGCCGCGCGTTATGGGCGTTTACGAGATACTCGGCGAATGGATAAAATTCCGCACAAACTGCATAAAAAGAAGGCTTTCGTTTGATATAAAAAAGAAGTCCGAAAAGCTGCATCTGCTGCTCGGTCTGCGCGAAATTCTGCTTGACATTGACAAGGCAATCAAAATCGTGCGTGACACGGAGGAAGACGACCGCGTTGTGCCCAATCTCATGGAGGGCTTCGGAATAGACGAGATTCAGGCGGAATACGTTGCGGAAATCAAACTCAGAAATTTAAACAAGCAATATATTTTAAAACGTCTTGAAGAAACGGAGGATCTGCAAAAAGAAATCGCACACCTTAAAGAAATTCTCGGTTCCGAAAAAGAAGTTAAAAAACTTATACGCGAAAATCTTAAAGAAATTGCAAAAAAATACGGCTGCCCCAGAAAAACGGAGATTATAGAAGAAAACGAGGCGCCCGTGTATGCCGAGGAGGAATATATAGAGGACTACAACCTGCGCATATTCTTAACGCGCGCAAACTACTTCAAAAAAATCTCGCTTGTATCGCTGCGCAGCGCCTCGGAGCAAAAGCTTAAAGAAGACGATGAGATAATTGCCGAATTTGAAAGCGTAAACCGCGCCGATGTGGTTTTTATAAGCGACAGGCAAAATGCCTATAAGGCGCGCCTTTCCGATATTGCCGACTGCAAGGCGAGCGCATGGGGCGAGTTTTTGCCGAATGTTTTAAATATGCCTGAGGACGAAAAAATACTTTATTGCGTTCCGACGCAGGACTATTCAGGGAATATGCTTTTCGCGTTTGAAAACGGAAAGGTTGCCAAAGTTCCGCTTGCATCTTATGCCACAAAAACAAACAGGAAAAAGCTGCAAAACGCATACGGCTCCGCATCGCCGCTTATATCGGCGCTCTTTTTGCCGGAGGACGGAGATATTGCTCTTTTCTCGGATTCGGGGAAGCTTATGGTTATAAACACCTCGGAAATACCGCTTAAAACAACGCGCTCAACACAGGGCGTTCAGGTTATGAGAATGAAAAAAGGCTGCGTGCTTTCAAAAATGACGGCGGCGCAAAATGCCGGTCTTTCGGAGTCTGAAGCATACAGGGCAAAGTCGCTCCCCTCGGGAGGGTATTACCCAAAAGGCGGAGACGATCCGCAGATATCAATTTTTTAAGAGTAAAAAATAAGGAGAAAACCAATGAAAAAATTTAATTTGAAAAAACAGGCTGAATGTGCGGTTCTTGCCGCGATTTTATGTATTGCCGCACCGATGGCGATTCAGATAGGACCCGTTCCGATTTCGCTTGCAACATTCGTTATAATGCTTGCCGGCGTTATACTGCCGCCCGTGCAGGCGGCGGCAGCGGTGCTTATATACATACTTTTGGGCTGTTTCGGACTTCCGGTATTTTCGGGTGCGCGCGGCGGTGTTCAGATTCTGTTTTCGAGCACCGGCGGATATATTATGTCGTACGTTTTTTATGCGCTTGTTATAAGCCTTGTGTGCAGAAAAAGATGTAATTCCGAAATGAAAAATGTTCTTATTGCAGTTTTGGGATGCGTTTTGGGAACAGTTGTTTGCTACCTTTTCGGCACAGCGTGGTTTGTTAAGCTTTCGGGCAGTGATGTGGCATATGCCATGGGTGTTTGCGTGCTGCCGTTTTTGCCGCTTGACGCGGTTAAAATCGTTTTGGCGTCCGTTGCCGGAACTGCTGTGAGAACAAGACTCGAGAAGCTGAATTAAAACGCTCACGCTTGTTCGCTCTTCGAAGGGCTACAAGTATGCCCTTCGAGTTTTCCATTCGGCGCTCCGCTTACGGAAACAACATGTTGTTTCCTACCCTCATATAGGAATAAAAAGCCACGCACTGGTCGCGGCTTTTTATGATTTTAACCGCTTTCGCGGTTGTTGATTCTGTATATTAATTTACTGCTTTCAATATTATATCGTAGGGGCGATTCACGAATCGCCCGTTTTTTTCCGCAACACCAAACGGACAATTCGTGAATTGTCCCTACGAATAAAACTGCATGCAAGCAGAAAAATCGGAACGGAGCGCAGCTTGTCCCGACGCCGTAGGGGCGACCCCCAGTGGTCGCCCGTTTGTGTTCCGCCCCAAATGACCGTGAAAAATATGTGTTCCGCTCACTCCATTTCCTCGCGCAGCCTTGCCATAATTTTCTTCTCGAGCCGCGAAACATACACCTGGTTTCTGCCTATAATACGCGCGGTTTCGCTTTGCGTTTTGTCGCGGAAAAATCTGTAATAAATCAGAAGGCGTGCTTCACCGCTTTCTTTTTTTATTGCCTCAAAAAGTGAGATTCGCCGCGCAAGCATTTCTTCGTCATCTGTATTAAGGGCGATTTTGTCAAGCAGCGGCATGTCCTCGGCAGCTTCTTCGTAAATCGACCGGGGAGGGCACGTTGCGGCAAGAGACGCGGTGAGCTCCTCGGTAGGGATTCCGCTTTCTTTTGAAAGCTCGGAAAGAGTTGGTTCGCGCCCCAGTTTTTCGCGCAGCTGTCCGGCGCATATTCCGGCATGCACGGCATTTTCCTTAAGCTTTCGGCTTACCTTTATAATGCCGTCATCACGCAGAAAACGGCGTATTTCACCCATTATGAGCGGCACGGCATATGTAGAAAAGCACAGACCGCGGCTCTTGTCAAAGCGCTTTGCGGCTTTTATAAGACCTATTGCGCCTATCTGGCACAGGTCATCATATTCGGCGCCTCTTCCGCGGAATCTTCGCGCGGAGGAATGCACAAGCCCGAAATTTTCAAGAATAAGCCTTTGTGTATCATCTGTCAGCGTGTTTTGCATCATAATTTTTTTGTCATTACAACGGTTGTGCCGCGGCGCGGCGCCGATGTTACCGACAGCGTGTCCATAAATGTTTCCATAACCGTAAAACCCATGCCGCTGCGCTCGGAATCGGGTTTTGAAGTGTAAAGCGGCGTCATGGCGCGCTCCACGTCCTCGATGCCGCGGCCGCTGTCCGAGACGGTGAAGGTTACAAGCCTTTCGTTTACGGAAATCTCCATCGTGACAATGCCGTCCGTGCCTTCATAGCCGTGTATTATGGCGTTTGTGACGGCTTCGCTCACTGCGGTTTTAATGTCTGCGATGTCCGAAACGGCGGGGTCTAAGTATGACACGAATGCCGCCGCCGTCATTCTTGCAAAGCTTTCGTTTACAGAATGTGACGAAAATTCTATTCTTGTTTTGTTCATTTTGCGGCACCTCCCAAAGCTTCGTCAAGATTTTTGCAAAGCGGAATAATTTTGTTCATGCCGGCAAGCGTAAGCAGACGGCGCGTGTGGCCAGACGGTGCGGAAACAAAGGTTTTTCCGCCTGTTGCAAGCACGTTTTTGTATCTGCCTATTATGATTCCGAGGCCGGCGCTGTCCATAAATTTCAGCTTTTTCAGGTCAAAAATAAGATTTTTTGCATCGGAGCCGAAAAATGCGCGGTCGATTTCCTCGCGTATGTTTCCGGCGTTGTGGTGATCGAGTTCACCTTCGAGGGACACAATGAGAGTTTGTCCCGTTTTTTTAAATAAAATATGCATGATATCACTCCTCTTAAATTTATATTTGACATGCCGAAACCCCCTTCCTTTGGCGAAAAACTTCTGTTTTTGTCGATTAGGTAAAAAATAGAAAACATGCATAATAATTATGTAAACCAAT
The DNA here is from genome assembly GCA_900552775.1 of uncultured Eubacteriales bacterium. Lineage (GTDB taxonomy): Bacteria > Bacillota > Clostridia > UMGS1883 > UMGS1540 > CALCLY01. The sequence goes on from USAP01000035.1 coordinate 9,486, forward strand.
TATGTTTTTTCAAAAAAATAATTCACAATAAAACCAAAATGTTTTCCACATAAAAAATGCCCTAAAAAGCAGTTTTACACACAGTTATCCACACAATCCACATATATAACGGGGCTTTTTCGGCCGATATGTGGATAACTTCAAAACGCGTTTTTAAGGCAAAAAACAGGTTTACAAAATACATATACAAATTTGAAAAATTTATAAATCCGTGTTTCATCTTTTTTACATGTTTCAAAAAAAACTTGACTGTAAAGACAATTTGTGCTAAAATGATATTCGGTGAAATGTGAAAATATTCGCATTTGCCGATACTTTGCGAAAAATTCGGATAAACACTGTATAAAGCGGAATGATTAATAAGTTCGGAAACGGGTAAAATTATATCCGAAGAGATCATTCCTTATTGAAAGGATAAAAAAATGAATACAAAAAAATATGTGACGATTGTTCTTGCGGCGCTTTTGGTGTTCGCGGCGGCTTTCGGCGGAATTTATGCGGCAAGAATAATGGTGAAACCCTTTGAGGCGGGTCAGCACGGCGACGCGGTGCACCCGGTTGTGGGAGGAAAAATCCGTTTTCTTGTTGTCGGAACGGACAGAGTTGCGGTTAACACGGACACGATTTTGGTTGCAAGCGCAAACCTTGAAACGGGGCATATAAGCGTTATGTCGGTGCCGCGCGACACGCGCGTTACCGTAAACGGCAGCACAATGAAGATAAACGCGGTTTACGGATATGCGCGGGCAAAGGGCATAAACGATGAAGAGCTTTTAATTGACACCGTCACGGACGTTACGGGAATAGATATAAATTACTACGCCATAATAAACACCGAGGCGTTCAAAGACATTGTTGATACGCTGGGCGGTGTGGAATACGACGTTCCGAGAGATTATGACTATGACGATCCGTATCAGGATCTGCACATCCACATAAAGAAGGGCAAGCAGGTCTTAAACGGAACTGATGCCGAGGGTCTTGTAAGATTCCGCCACGACTATGCAAGAGCAGATCTTGAAAGGGTGGAGGTTCAGCAGTCATTCATATCGGAGCTTATAAAACAGAAGCTCAACGCAAAGTATATTACAAAGATTCCGAAAATTTACAACAAGGTCAGCAAAAACGTTGTCAGCAACATAAAGGTGGACGATATTATAGACTGCGCAAAGGCGCTTTCGAAGGCGGAAAGCAACCCCATCGAAACGTTCACGCTGCCGAGCTCTCCGAAGTATATAAACAACACTTCTTATGTAATTGTAGATAAAGAAGCAACCGCGGAGCTTGTTGCTGAAAAATTTTGATTATATTGTCTAAATTTTTATTTAATGGGCAAAAGGACTTGACAAAAAATTATCAAAGATGTATAATTACTACGGTTTACAGGGACAGTATATAAATTGTCTTTAAGACACGGATGCCCCTTGGTTTTCAGATTCTATTACACAAAGGAGAAATTATGCAGGGGTTATCTTATGTTTTGAGCGCGCTCGGATTGATTTCCATGATCTGCGCCTCGATGATTAAAGGCACAAAATTCAGCATCGTTCTGTTTTTGGTTTTCTGCGGAAACATGCTTGTCGCTACGAGTTATCTTATAGGCGGCGCGGGAATAAACGGTGCGGCTGCCTGCTATTTCGGCGGAATACAGACGCTTATAAACTATTTCTACAGCTCGAGGAACATACCGTTGCCGCGGTGGCTGATTGCTTTTTACGCGGGATTTACGATTGTTCTTAACATTTTTGTTGCCGGCGGCATTTCACTGCTCGGTCTGCTTGTTATAGTGGCGTCTTTGATATTTATCGTTTGCGTGTGCCAGAAAAACGGCACGGCATACCGCTTTTGGACGCTGATTAACATGCTGCTCTGGTGCATTTACGATATTCTGTCGGGCTCATACAGCGTGCTTGTGGCACATGTGCCGCAGCTTATATTTGTAATAGCCGGCATTCTGATTTACGACAGACAGGCGTATGCTGAAAAGTTTTCACGCCTCAGCAAAAAAACATCTTAAAAATAAATTATTTTAAGAAGGAGACAAGCAATGAAAAAGTTTTTAGCGGTTATGATTGTGCGTTTATGGTTTGTACATTAATAACGGCATGCGGTGACAAAACGGAGAAAACTCCCGAAAACACTGCGGCGCCGGAGGCTTCGGCCGATATAACTCAGAAAGAGGAGAATAAGATAATGGTTGAGATTACTATGAAAGACGGCGGCAAAATGCAGCTTGAGCTTTATCCCGATGTTGCGCCCGCCACGGTTGAAAACTTTGTAAAACTTGTAAACGACGGGTTTTATGACGGACTCACATTCCACAGAATTATAAAAGGCTTTATGATTCAGGGCGGCGACCCGGAGGGCACCGGCATGGGCGGATCCAAAGACACGATAAAGGGCGAATTTAAGCAAAACGGTGTTCAGAATGATTTGAAGCACACGCGCGGCGTAATTTCCATGGCGCGTTCGCAGAATCCGAACAGCGCAAGCTCGCAGTTCTTTATAATGCATGACGACGCACCCTATCTTGACGGACAGTATGCGGCTTTCGGCAAAATGGTTTCGGGCTTTGAAGAGCTTGACAAACTTGCGGAAACGCCCGTACAGGACGGAAACGGCACAGTTGCAAAAGGCGATCAGCCGCAGATTGAAACAATAAAGATTATCGATAATAATTAAATTTATTAT
>USAP01000036.1 GCA_900552775.1 uncultured Eubacteriales bacterium
GAAAATCTGAAAGTAAACCGTATAACATTCAGTGGGGATAGTGACTGGTTCAATCATCTTTATGTTCTTGATATAAAGGAATATAATGGAAAACTGCTGATGGGCTCAATGGGTAATGGATTAATATTATACGACTATATTAATAACAGTTGCACAAAACTGACTACAAAGAACGGGCTGCACAATAATTCCATTAAAACTGTGCTGACAGATCAGGATAATAATGTATGGGTATCGAGCAACAAAGGTATTTCCAGAGTCAATCTAACAGATAACAGCATTATCCATTATGGAAAAGATAATGGCATATCCGAAGAAGAATTCAGTGAAATATGTGGTGTTAAACGTCATAACGGTGAACTTGTATTTGGAAGCAGAAGGGGAATTCTTGTGTTCAGGGGTAATGAAATAGTGAAAAATGAGAGAAAGCCAAAAGTCTTTATAACAGACATGCTGACTAATGGTACATCATTAAAATTTAATTCCGAGCACAGTGAGCTGGTACTGGATTATTATGACAGGAATGTAGCGTTCAGATTTACCGGACTACAGTTGTCCAATCCAGGAGGATTAAAGTATTACTATAAGCTTGAAGGTTTTGACAACGAATGGCAGCTAACTAACAGTACTCAGAGAACTGCAAGATACACCAACTTGCCTGAGGGCGATTATATATTTATTGTAAAAGCCAGTAATGAAGATGGTTTTGTTAGCGAACATCCAGCCCAATTGAGTTTCACCGTAAAGCCACCATTTGTACGTAGCGGACTGGCATACTTTATTTATTTCTTACTGTTTGTCGTCCTTATGTATATATCTTATTTGATATTAAAAGCTTTCTATAGAAAGAAAAAAGAAGTACTTGCAGCAAATCTTGAGGCTAAGCAGGCTGAAGAAATTACACAATACAAGCTTCAGTTCTTTACGGACGTGTCGCATGAGTTCAGGACACCTCTCACTCTCATTGAGATACCTTTGGAGTCGGCAATCAATAATTTAAAAATGTGATGTTGATACGGCGAGATACATGGATTGCGGAGAAAACACGGTAAAAAACAGCAAGCTTATGGACCGTGGCAAGCTTATAACAGTGACACAGCATCCGCGTTTTGTTGCCTTTCCGGAGCACACGCATGACTATATAGAAATGGTTTATATGTGCAGCGGCAAGACTGAGCATGTTATAAACGGAGCTTCGCTGACGCTCTCGGAAGGTGAACTGCTGCTTTTGGGACAGGGAGCTGTTCAGGAAATTCTGCCCGCCGGAGAAAATGATATAGCTATAAACTTTATTGTTTTGCCCGAGTTTTTCAACACACCCATGCTTATGATGGGAGATGAGGAAACCCCTTTGAGACATTTTTTGATAGACTGCATGAAAAGCAAAAGAAAGAATGCTTCATATATGCATTTTAAGGTTTCGGACGTGCTTCCGGTGCAAAATCTGCTTGAAAATCTGACATGGGCATTGCTTTTTAATGTGCCGAACAGGCGTATGATAAATCAAAACACCATGGGACTTTTGCTTTTAAATCTGATGAACTGCACGGAAAACCTAACCGTAGGTTCACAGCGTGACGAAGCTGTGCTTGACGTTTTAAGATATGTTGAAGAAAACTACAAAAATGCCTCTCTCTCTGATTTGGCAGAGGAGAAACACTATGATTTTGCGTGGTATTCAAGATTCATAAAAAGAAAAACCGGCAGCACTTTCACAGAACTTGTTCAGCAGAAAAGACTTTCGCAGGCGGTATTTTGCCTCAAAAATACAAATATGACTATAGAGGACATTGCTATTTCCGTTGGGTATAATAATGTAAGTTACTTTCACAGGCTCTTTAAACAGAACTTCGGACAAACGCCGAGTGAATACAAAAATGCAAATAAGGACATATAAAAGAGTCAAATGGAGTTCTTTATTTTTTTGACTTAAGGATATAAAATATATTATGGCAAACCACTTTGTAACACATGTTGTAATACGGCGGTCTTTTTTGAGATAAAAGACCGCCTGAGGCGAAAGTGGTTTAATATGATAATAGGACGGTGATTTAAGATATGAAATACCATCTTGCCATTGATCTCGGAGCTTCCGGCGGCAGACATATTCTGGGATGTGTTTCGGACGGAAAACTTGTTTTTTCTGAGGTGCACAGATTCGGAGATTATTTAAAGCGTGACGGTGAAAAACTTACGTGGGACACGGAAATGCTTTTTTCGGAAATAGTCACGGGACTTAAAAAATGTGCCGAAGCGGGAAAAATCCCCGAGACGGTTGCAATAGACACATGGGGCGTTGATTATGTTCTTCTCGATAAAGACGAAAAAGAAATTCTGCCCGTATACAGCTACAGGGATGACAGAACTTCAGGCGCTGTAGAAAACGTTGAAAAGCATATAAGCGCACAAAGGCTTTATGAACTTACGGGCATGCAGAAAATGCGTTTTAATACCGTATATCAGCTTTTCTGTGACAAGGAAAGCGGAAGACTTGAAAAAGCAGAGCATTTTCTTATGATGCCGGAGTATCTTTCATATAAGCTTACGGGCATTATGAAAAACGAATATACAATAGCTTCAACAAGCGGAATGATTAACGCGGAAGAAAAGGATTGGGACAAAGAAATACTTATGTCTTTGGGATATCCCGAAAAACTTTTTAAAACTCCGCTGCCGCCGTGTACAGAGGTGGGTTCATTCTCCGATGAGGTAAAAAAGGCGGTCGGCTTTGATGCAAAAGTAGTCTTCTGCCCGTCGCATGATACTGCGAGCGCTGTTGCGGGATGTCCGCTTTCGGAAAATGATATGTACATATCATCCGGCACATGGAGCCTTATAGGAATTGAAAGTCCCAAGGCTTTTTTGACAGATGATATGAGACGTGCAAACTTTACAAATGAGGGCGGCATTGAATACCGTTTCAGATTCCTTAAAAACTACGTTGGCATGTGGCTGCTTCAGAGCATACGCCGCGATATCAATAAAGAAAAATCGTATGATGAAATGATGTTTATGGCTGAAAATACGGAGGACGTCCGCAGAATAGACGTAAATGATGATGCGTTTCTGGCACCCGACAGTATGGTTGAAGCAATAAGAAAATATTTAAACGATCCCGCGCTTTCGCTTGATAAAATATTGCATATTGTTTATCACTCACTGGCGGAATCTTATAAAAATGCTACAGAAGAGATAGAAAAACTTTCCGGAAAGAAAATAGAAACTATTCGGATAGTGGGCGGCGGTTCCAAAGATAAATATCTTAATGCGCTGACGGAAAAGTATACGGGGAAAAAAGTTGCCGCGGGGCCTACCGAGGCAACCGCAACCGGAAATCTTATTTCCCAGCTTATATATTCGGGTGAATGCAAAAACCTTGATGATGCAAGAGAACTTGTAAAGAGGTCTTTTGTGAATTAAACGATAAGTAATCTGAGTCGAACATAACTATGTCCGGACTCAAATAAAAGAAAAGGAGACTCTATATGAACAGATATGAAGAGGCAAAAAAAATATATGAAAGCTTCGGAATTGATACCGAGGCGGCTATAAAAAAGCTTTCGGAAACCACAATATCTCTTCACTGCTGGCAGGGTGATGATGTTACGGGCTTTGACAGCCGCGAAGCGCTTTCCGGAGGAATTCAAACGACGGGAAATTACCCGGGTAAGGCAAGAACTCCGAAGGAGCTGATGGCGGATTTTGACAAAGCGGCATCGCTTATTCCCGGCAAACTTAAACTTAACCTTCACGCGTGCTATGCAATTTTCGAGGACGGTGAGTTTGCAGACCGTGACGCGCTGCAGCCAAAGCACTTTAAGGCATGGGTTGATTTTGCCAAGGAAAGAGGAATGGGTATCGATTTTAATCCCACATTCTTTTCGCACTCCATGGTGCGTGATAATCTGACGCTTTCATCGCCCTGCGGTGATGTTCGTAAATTCTGGATTGAGCACGGCAAAAGATGCCTTGAAATTTCAGAGTATTTTGCAAACGAAACGGGTGTTCCGTGTGTTATGAATATCTGGATTCCGGACGGATTTAAGGATATTCCGGCAGACAGGCTTGCACCGCGCAGACGTTTTGCGGAATCACTTGATGAAATATTAAGCGTGCCGTACGATAAGAGCAAAGTATTTGTTTGCCTTGAGTCGAAAGTATTCGGCATAGGACTCGAATCATACACTGTAGGCAGTGCGGAATTTTGTATGAATTATGTTGCCAAGAAAGGTATAACGCCTCTTATGGACAACGGACATTATCATCCGACAGAACTTGTTTCGGACAAAATTTCATCAATGCTGCTCTTTAACGACCATATTGCCCTTCATATTACGCGCGGCGTAAGATGGGACAGTGACCATGTTGTTTTGTTTGATGACGAGACGCGTGAAATAGCAAAAGAAATCGTAAGAAACGATGCTCTTTCTAAGGTGTTTATAGCAACAGATTATTTCGATGCGTCGATAAACAGAATATCCGCATGGGTAACAGGAGCCAGAAGTGTTTCGAAGGCGTTGCTTTTTGCACTTTTGCAGCCTTCGGATGAAATGAAAAAGCTTCAGGAAGAAAGCCGGTTTACAGAGCTTATGGTGCTTTCTGAAGAGGCGAAAACGCTTCCGTTCGGAGACGTATGGGCAGAATACTTAAAACGCGAGGATGTTCCCGCATGTTACATAAAAGATATTAAAGACTATGAAGAAAAGGAGCTTTCACAGAGAGCATGAAAAACATTTTACACGCACCGTTTATAGAAGAAATGAAGGACGCAACTTCAAATATGTACCGTCTCGGCTGGGATGAAAGAAACGGCGGTAACATAAGCTATATGCTTGATACGGAGGAAGTAACACAGTATCTGTATCTTGACAAAGTTATAAGAACAATTCCCATAGGGTTTGACGCTTCGGCGCTTCGCGGCAAAGTATTTATAGTTACCGGAACGGGAAAATATTTCAAAAACGTTAAGTATGATCTGGAGGACAATTTAGGTATTATAAAAATTGCAGATGACGGCGTTACGGCAGAGCTTTTATGGGGCTTTGAAGACGGAGGAAAATTTACAAGCGAACTTCCGGCACATCTTATGAGCCATCATGCAAGGCTTTCCGCAGACCCCGAGCATCGCATAGTAATGCACAGCCATCCGACAAATATTCTTGCGATGACTTATGTTCATGAGCTTGATGAAAAGAAATTTACTCATTCTCTTTGGGAAATGTGCACAGAGTGCATTGTTGTATTTCCGGACGGCGTGGGCGTTCTTCCGTGGATGCTTTGCGGAACTAATGAAATAGGTATGGCAACAGCGGAAAAAATGAAGGAATTCCGCTTGGTTGTATGGGGAATGCACGGGATGTATGCTGCCGGCAGAACTATGGATGAAACATTCGGACTTATCGAAACGGTTGAAAAAGCGGCTCAGGTTTATATGCTCACCGCAGGACTTCCGAGAGTGGGAACGATTACGGATGAACAGCTTAAGCTGCTCGGAGATTCTTTCGGAGTAAAATACAGAAAAGATTTTCTAAATTTATAAACAGAAATTTTTAAAATACGCAGGAGATAGGCAAATGTGTCTTTTGCGTATTTTTTTTGTGCAACGTGGAAAATAATATATGAAGAATTTGTGAAATGTTAAAAAGCCGTTAAGATTTTTTGCAAAAAGCTTGCATTTGCCAAATTTTGCTGATATAATACAGAATATATACGGAAAGGGAGACTTATATATGGATCGCACGCTGCTTAAAGAAATTAAAAATATGTCATTGATGCTCATTCCGTGCACGCTGCTTATGGTTGCGGCTTTTTATATAGCAGGATACGGCGGAACGGGAGCGGTTTTGGGAGCGCTGATAGGATATGCGGCGGCTCTTTTGAATTATTTTCTTTTGGCTCTTACGATAGATATATCCGTCAAGCGTAAAAACAGTGTACAGGCGTTTATGGGACTTTCGTATACCTTGCGGCTTGTTATAATTGCGACCGCTGTGATCTTTGCAATAAAGTCTGATTATATAAATTATATTGCCGCTGTTATACCTCTTGTATTTCCGCGCATAATAATACTTATCACAAAAGCTCACAGGAGCAAGAAACACGGAGATGAAGCATGAACGTTAAAGTAAACGGACCTAAAATACTGTTTCGCATTCCTGTTTTCGGCGGAATTGCGATAACGGAAACTATTGTTAATATGTGGATTATCATGATAGCTTTGACGGCGCTTTGCGCGTGGCTGACGCACGGGCTTAAAACACGCCCCGAAACAAAGCGGCAGATTGTGGCAGAAAAGCTTGTGACTATGGTCTATTCGCTTGTTGATTCAACAATGGGTAAAAATTGCCGTGATTTTGCGCCGTATATAGGAACGCTTTTTGCGATGTCGATAACGGGAAGTTTGTCATCGCTTTTGGGCCTCAGACCGTATACGGCGGATTTGAGCGTTACGCTGGGATGGGCGCTTGTAACATTTATTATGGTTCAGATTACAACCTTTAAAAAACACGGATTCGGCGGCTGGCTTCATGGATTTGTAGAGCCTGTACCGCTTCTGCTTCCGCTGAATATTGTGAGTGAAATTGCCAATCCTATTTCAATTTCATTCCGTCATTTCGGAAATATTGCGGCTGGAACGGTAATAACAAGCCTTGTTTATGCCGCGCTTGCCGGACTGAGCTTGGTTGTGCTGAAATTTATACCGAATGCGTTTTTAAACTCTATTCCGATATTTCAGCTCGGCTTGCCGGCGCTGCTCTCAATTTATTTTGATCTTTTCACAAGCTTTTTGCAGGCTTATATTATATGTATGTTGACAATGGTGTATATCAAAAACGCCGCTGAATAAATTATTTTAAAATATGGAGGACAAAAATTATGATGGAAAAAGCAATTGTTTTGGCAGCTTCGGCAGTCGGTGCGGGTCTGGCTATGATAGCCGGTATAGGCCCCGGAATAGGACAGGGTTATGCCGCAGGTAAAGCGGCGGAAGCGGTCGGCAGACAGCCCGAGGCAAAGAGCGATATAACTTCCACAATGCTTTTCGGATGTGCGGTTGCTGAATCTACCGGTATTTACGGACTTGTTGTTGCCCTTATACTTCTCTTTGCAAATCCGTTTATAAAACTGCTGTAATATTTTAAAGGGGTTGATACAGTGGAAGAATTTATGTCGTTTGTAACGATAGATGTATGGACGCTTATTTTTACGTGGGGAAACCTTATAATACTTTATTTGCTGCTTAAGAAATTTCTCTTTAAGCCCGTGAATAATGTTCTTGACGCACGTGAAAAAGAAATTTCGGATATGTATTCCGATGCCGAGACAGCTAAGAGCGGCGCGGAAAATATGAGAGACGAATACACAAAACGTCTGACAGGAGCAAAACAAGAGGCCGAAAATATTCTCAGCAGTGCAAAAAAACGCGCTCAGATTTCCGAGGAAAAGATAATTTCCGATGCCCGTGCAGAAGCAGGCGGCATCGTTTCGAGAGCTATGGAACAGGCGGAAAAAGAACGTGAAAACGCGGTTATCGGCGCAAGAGACGATATTTCTTCAATAGCCGTGAGCATTGCTTCAAAAGTTATAGAAAAGAATATTGACGAGGAAGGTCAGCATGAGCTTCTGGACAGGCTTATAGATGAAATGGGAGGCAAATCATGAGTGAGCTTTGCAGCGGATACGGTGCGGCGCTTTATTCTCTTGCGGCTGAAAACAAAATGGAAAAAAGCGTGCTTTCAGAGCTGCATGAAATTTGCCGTGCGCTTTCGGAAAATCCGGACTATATGAAAGTTTTGGGTATGCCGCTGATTCCGTTTGAAGAAAAAGAAAAGCTTATAGATGAGGCTTTTTCGGGTGCACAAGAGTATGTATTGAACTTCTTGAAAATACTTGTGAAAGAGCACCTTCAGGAAAATATTGAAAAAGCGGCTGAAGAATATGAAGAAGCATATATGAAAGATAGCGGAATGATCCGTGCCGAGGCTGTTTCGGCTGTGCCGCTTTTTGAAAACGAGCTTGAAAAAATCAATGTGGAGCTTGAAAAAATCACCGGCAAATCCGTGAAAACGGAAAACCGTGTGGACAAGAGTCTTTTGGGCGGTCTTATTTTAAGATTTGAAGGCAGGCAGATAGATGCAAGCCTTAAAACACGTCTTGAAGGGCTGTTGGGTGAAATCAAAAACCGCGGATTGGAGAGTTTAAATGCAGATTAAGTCTGAGGAAATCAGCAAAATAATAAAAGAACAGATAAAAAACTACAATAATAAAATAAAAGAAGACGATATCGGCTATGTAATATCCGTAGGTGACGGTATTGCAAGAGTTCATGGAATTGAAGACTGTATGTCCAATGAACTTTTGCTTTTTCCGGGAGATGTGTACGGAATGGCACTTAATTTGGAAGAAGGATTTGTTTCCGCAGTGCTGCTCGGTGACGATGAGGGTATTCTGGAAGGCGATGTTGTAAAAAGAACGGGCGAGGTTGTTTCGGTGCCCGTGGGTGAGGTGCTTCTCGGAAGAGCTGTAAATGCGCTTGGTCAGCCTATTGACGGCAGAGGCAAGATAGATACGCACGAAACGCGCCCAATAGAGAGCGATGCTCCCGGAATAATCGAAAGAAAATCGGTTAATGTGCCGTTGCAAACCGGTATTTTGGCAATAGATTCAATGATACCGATAGGCAGAGGACAGCGTGAGCTTATAATCGGTGACAGACAGACGGGAAAAACTGCCATAGCACTTGACACAATAATAAATCAAAAAGGTAAGGGTGTTTACTGCATATATGTTGCCATAGGACAGAAACGTTCGACGGTTGCAAATGTTGAGGAGACTCTGCGCGCGGCAGGTGCGATGGACTATACGATAATAGTATCCGCCTCGGCTTCAGAAAGCGCGCCGCTTCAGTATATTGCTCCGTATGCCGGCTGTACTATGGGCGAATATTTTATGAAACAGGGGAAAGATGCGCTTATAATTTATGACGATCTTTCAAAGCATGCGGTTGCGTACCGCGCTCTTTCGCTTCTTATCAGAAGACCGCCCGGACGTGAAGCATATCCCGGAGATGTATTTTATTTGCATTCGAGACTTCTTGAGAGAGCGGCAAACATTGCGCCCGAATACGGCGGAGGTTCACTTACCGCCCTGCCGATAATAGAAACGCAGGCAGGGGACGTATCGGCATATATCCCCACAAACGTAATATCCATTACGGACGGACAGATTTTCCTTGAATCGGAGCTTTTCCATATGGGAATACGACCCGCCGTAAACCCGGGTATATCGGTATCGCGCGTTGGCGGCTCGGCGCAGATTAAAGCCATGAAAAAAGTTTCGGGTCAGCTTAAGCTTGCATATTCGCAGTACAGAGAGTTGCAGGCATTTGCGCAGTTCGGCTCGGATCTTGATGCAGATACAAGACAGCGCCTTATGCAGGGCGAACGTATTGTTGAGGTTTTGAAGCAGGACAGAAATGCCCCGCTGGATGTAGAAAAACAGGTTGCGCTTATTTACGCGGTTGTAAACGGAATGCTTGACAGCATAGGCTGCGCAAAAATAGGCGAATTTAAAGAGAGACTTTGCGCTTATCTTGACGCGGGCGGTGCAGATGTGCTTGCGGCAATACGGGATACGGGAGCACTCAGTGAAGAAAACGAGAAGAAACTGCATGACCTGATTGCAGAATTTAAAGATATATTTGTAAACGGTTGAGGTGTAACCTATGGCTGGTTCGTCAATGAAGAACATAAAAAACAGAATAAAAAGCGTTGAGAGTACGAAGCAGATCACAAAGGCAATGGAACTTGCCGCTGTTTCAAAACTGCGGCGTGCAAAAGAGCGCATAGCTCATTCGAGACCGTATTTTGAAATTCTTAAGCAGACAATAACCGATATAGAGGCGTGTGCGGGAGATGCCAAAATGCCGTTTTACGAGTCTCGTGAAAATGGGAAAGCATGCATAATAGTTATAGGAGGAGACCGCGGCCTTGCCGGCGGATATAACAACAACATATTGAAGCTTTGTGCCGAAACTGCGGAGAAGTATAAGGAATTATCGGTTTTGCCCATCGGCAGAAGAATGTGCGAACATTTTACAAAAAGACATATCGAAATCGTTACGGACAAATATGCTACGGCAGAAGATGTCGGCGTGGGAGACTGCAAGGAAATAGCTTCAATTTTGTGCGATGAATATCAAAACGAAAAATTTGATGCGCTATGGATTTGCTATACAAACTTCACATCAATGATGACTCAGACTGTGGAAGCGGAAAAGATATTGCCTCTTGAACCCGGGAAAAACAGAAAAAAAATGCTGACAGTTTGTGAACCGGGAGCTGAAAGTGTTATGCAGACAATCGTTCCGCAATATGTTTCGGGAATAATTTACGGTGCTGTATGTGAATCGCGTGCATCGGAATACGCTTCAAGACAAACCGCTATGAACAGTGCAAACAAGAATGCGGAAGAAATGATAAATGATTTGACTTTAAGCTTTAACAGAGCAAGACAGGCTGTTATAACGCGTGAGATAACGGAGATTGTTGCGGGAGCGCAGTGATCGGAAAAGGAGAGAAGGCTATGAGCGAAAATTACGGTACGGTCATAAGAGTTATGGGACCTGTGCTTGATATTAGATTTGAAGAGGGCAAGCTGCCCGAACTTCTTACCGCAATTGAGATTATGTGCGGAGAAAGAAAGATTATTTGCGAGGTTGCGGCGCTTACGGGAGACAATGTTGCAAGATGTATTGCAATGAGCTCTACTGACGGATTAAAGCGCGGAACGCGTGCGCTTGACACGGGTGAACCCATACGTGTGCCTGTCGGGGAAGCTACTCTCGGCAGAATGTTCAATCTTTTGGGTGAACCTATTGATAATATGCCGGCACCCGAAAATACCGAAAAATGGTCAATTCACCGCCCGGCGCCGCCCTATGAAGAACAGGAAAGCACAACAGAAATGCTTGAAACGGGAATAAAAGTTGTTGACCTTATATGCCCTTATGCAAAGGGCGGTAAAATAGGTCTTTTCGGCGGTGCCGGAGTAGGAAAAACCGTGCTTATTATGGAACTTATCAATAACGTTGCAAAACAGCATGGCGGTATCTCCGTATTTACAGGCGTCGGAGAGCGCACAAGAGAAGGAAACGACTTGTACGGAGAAATGAAAGAATCCGGAGTTTTAAATAAAACCGCGCTCGTATACGGGCAGATGAATGAGCCGCCCGGAGCAAGAATGAGAGTAGGTCTTTCAGGACTTACAATGGCTGAGTATTTCCGTGATAAAGAAGGACAGGATGTTCTGCTTTTTATAGATAATATATTCAGATTCACACAGGCTGGAAGCGAAGTTTCGGCGCTTTTGGGACGTATGCCGTCGGCAGTAGGCTATCAGCCTACACTTGCTACGGAAATGGGCGCTCTTCAGGAAAGAATAACGTCTACAAAAAAAGGTTCCATAACCTCTGTTCAGGCTGTTTATGTTCCGGCGGACGATTTAACAGATCCGGCACCGGCAACAACGTTTGCGCATCTTGATGCCACCACGGTTTTGTCAAGACAGATTTCGTCTCAGGGCATTTTCCCTGCCGTTGATCCGCTTGATTCAACTTCAAAAATTCTTACACCCGAAGTTGTCGGAAACGAGCATTATGAGACGGCGCGCGGAGTTCAGAAAATTTTGCAGAGATACAGAGAACTTCAGGATATAATAGCCATTATGGGTATGGATGAGCTGTCGGATGAAGACAAGCTTACGGTAAGCCGTGCAAGAAAAGTGCAGAGATTCCTCTCACAGCCTTTTACGGTTGCAGAACAGTTTACGGGTATGCAGGGTAAATATGTCCCCGTACGCGAGACTGTACGCGGCTTTAAAGAGATTATAGAGGGTAAGCATGACGATGTTCCGGAATCGGCATTCCTTTTTGCCGGTACGATAGATGATGTAACTGATAAGGCGGGTGTAAAATGAGCACGTTTGAGCTTAAGGTTATAACCGCGATGCCAGGAAGATCCTTGCCCTCGATGGCCTCAAGCATTGCGCCGCCACCCGTGGAGACATAGCTTACCTTG
>USAP01000037.1 GCA_900552775.1 uncultured Eubacteriales bacterium
GTTGAAGATAATGCGAAAGAGTATCAGAACATGAAAGTTGTTATATCCGGAGGAGATATGACAGCAGATAAAGAAATCGCTCTCGGAAGCGGCTCCGTTGATATGGCGGACGGCAAATACAAAGTTTCCGAAGATCTTACAAAGGACATGGCATACACTGTTAAGGTTTCCGGTGCAGGCTACAGAACGGCGCGTTACACCGTTACAATGACAGGTGATAAAGTATTGAACTTCTGGAACAATGCAAAAGATGCAGATACCGTTGTTGAAGAAGGAAATGCCAATTCCGCAAGAAAAGTTACATTCCTTGCCGGCGATATCGTAAAGGACAACAACATAAATGTTTATGACCTTTCGGCAGTTGTTTCCTACTTCGGAACAAAAGTCGATAAAGACACACAGGCGGAATACGCTAAATACGACTTAAACCGTGACGGCGTTATAGACTCCAAAGACGTGGCATACGTACTGGTATCCTGGGGTAAATAATTAAATTAAGGTCTTATAAAAGCAAAAAGCGCGGTTTGCCGCGCTTTTTGTATGCCATCATCTAATATGCTCCAAGCGGTTTACGCTGTTTAACACAAAATATTTATAATAAAGCAAATAATTAATCCCATTAGGGCTGGAACGGCAAATGAAATAAGCGTCCATTTGCTGCTTCCCGTCTCTTTTTTTATTGTCTGCAAAGTAGTGGAGCATGGCCAATGCATAATTGTAAAGGCAATAAAGCACAGCGCAGTTTTTATTGTCCATGCATTCTGCAAAAGGAGTGAATGAAGTGCTTCAAGGTTTTCAAACCCCATGAGAAGGTTTGAAGCGGTATATCCCATAATCATTATAGGTATAACAATTTCGTTTGCAGGCAGTGCGAGTATGAAAGATAGGAGTATAACTCCGTCAAGCCCAAGCAGCGAGGCAAATGGGTTCAGAAAATTTGCGGCGTGCGTTATGAGCGAAGCGCCGCCTAAGTATATATTCGACAGAAGAAATATTATAATGCCGCACGGTGCCGCAACGCATGCCGCCCTGCCGAGCACAAACAGGGTTTTGTCTCTGAAGCTTTGCACCAGAGTTTTTATGATCTGCGGTTTGCGCAGAGGCGGAAGTTCAAGAACAAATGCAGAGGGTTCTCCCTTCAGCAGAGTTTTTGAAAGGATGAATGATGCTAAAAGTGTCAGCCCTATTGAAACGCAGACAGTCAGAGCAAGAAAAAGCGCGGTAAATACACTGCTTTCTCCTTTCGGAGAAAAAAACATAGACGATATTGCAATTAGTGCCGGGAAACGTCCGTTACATGGTACAAACGAGTTTGTTATTATCGCTATCAGGCGTTCGCGGCGTGAATCAATTATTCTGGTGCCGCTCACGCCAACCGCATTGCATCCGAAGCCCATGCACATTGTAAGAGCCTGTTTGCCGCATGCACTGCACCTTTTAAATATTCCGTCAAGGTTAAATGCTACGCGCGGCAGCCAACCGAGATCTTCCAAAAGGGAAAAAAGAGGGAAAAATATAGCCATCGGCGGAAGCATTACGGCAATAACACGCGACAGAACGCCGTATGCGCCGCGAATAAGCATATCTGTAATAAAACATGTTATTCCGAGAGTTTCACAGAGAGAAAGCAATATATTTTCAAATGCCGAAAGGTATTTTCCGAGAAAATCCGAAATAACGTTTGCTCCGACAAGTGTAATCCAAAAAACAACAGCCAGCGTTAAAAACATTAAGGGATACGCAAAAACAGGCGAAGTGAGAATTTTGTCGGCAGATATGTTTGGTATATCAGGTTGATTGAATATAACTTTATGTGCTGCATCTTCGGCTCCTTTCAGAAAGGCGCCGACGGTTTCTTCCTGAATTTTATATTCCGGGCCAAGATTTTTTCGTGCTTCAAAAACTGCGGAAATAATATCGCTGTCAGAAAAAAGGTCATATCCCAAATACTCCGATGCGGCGGACAAAACGTCGTTTTCCTCCCCGAGCAGGGCAAGAGAGAGCCATGGCAGAGATATTTTTTCTTCAAAACGCCGAAGCGGCTTTGAAATTATATCTATAGCTTCCAGAAGCTCGGCGGGATAATTTATTTTTTTGAAAGAATTTTCTTTTAAATCAGAAGCTGTTTTTAAAATTGCCGATAGGTTTTTTCCGTTTCGCGCCGAGGTGGGGATAACCGGTACGGAAAGAATTTCAGAGAGTTTTTTATAATCTATGGTTATTCCGCGTTTTTTGGCTTCGTCTGTCATATTTACACAGACAAAAGCTTTTTTTGATATTTCAAGTACCTGAAAAACAAGGTTTAAATTTTTTTCAAGGCATGTTGCGTCACATACTATGCATACAGCGTCCGGATTGCCGAACAAAATAAAATCCCGTGCGATTTCTTCTTCGGCAGAACGTGAGTACAGCGAGTAGCAGCCCGGAAGATCGGCAAGCATGTATTCGGTGTTTTTTTGTCTGCATACGCCAAAAGCGTTTGAAACAGTTTTTCCCGACCAGTTTCCGGTGTGGCGGTGCATTCCGGTAAGTGTATTGAATATTGTGCTTTTTCCGACGTTCGGGTTGCCCGCAAATGCAATGACCGCGTCATGTTTAACCAATTCATATCACCCTTTCGGCTTTTTTCTTATTATATGACAGAGGGTAAATAAGTGTGAATATGAATCGGCAATAATGTATTTATAACACAAAAAACGGTGCAGCAATTTTCCTGCACCGTTTTTGCGATTATGATTATTTACAGTCTTCCCATTTAATTTCAAATCCGCTGTCATCAAGGGAATAATTATGAGTTATTGTAGCTTCAAGAACAGCTGTGTAATACCATTTGTCTTTTTGCAGATCTGTATACGGATTGAAATTCAGGGTTTTAACGTACGCCTCGGACGGTTTTCTGCCGAGTATTTTATTTATAACCGTCATAACTTCAGCACGTGTTATTTGAATTTCGGGTCTGTATGTTCCGTCTTCATAGCCCTGCATAAGTCCGGAGGCTGTGAGTGTAATTATATTGTCATATGCCCAGTGTGTGTTCTCCAAATCAGAGAACGGATTTTCCGTTTCCGATGGTGTGAGCTTTGCGAAACGGCATATTAAAGCTGCGAACTCAGCTCTTGTTAAATTATTTGCAGGCTTAAACTCATTGTCGGGGTAACCCAAAATAACGTCTTTGTCTGTCATATACTCTATATCGTGAGCTGACCAGCGGTCAAGCGAAACATCGTGGAATACTTCGCCTGTTGCAATGAACGGTTTCTCGTATTCATGATTTGTTATGCGGTAGAGAACTGATGCAATCTCTTCACGTGTTATTTCACCGTCGGGCTTAACGCTTCCGTCAGGGTAACCGTTGATATAGCCAATATGAGTCGAGTGTTCGTTGCCGAAAATATCCTTTGTGTTTTTTCCGGTATTATCTCCGCGGTTAATCAAACTTCCGGAACCCGTGCTGCCTGTACCGCCGGATTTGGTTACAGTGTAATTGTATGTTCCTACTTTTCCGAAAACCTTATCAATGCAGTTTGCAAAGTCATTATCTTTGCATCTGATACATGTACCGCATGCACTTAGGTAAACAGCTTTAACCGTTACGGCACTGTTTAGTGTAAGTTCTTCGCCGGAATATATTTTAGCTGTTTCGGAACTTTCGGGAGAAGAACCGTCAAGCGTATAGTAAATCAAAATTGTTTCATCATCAGGATAGTCGTTTAAGATAGTGTATTTTGTTCCGCGTTTAAACTCAACTTTATCCGAACCGAGCGATGTTTTCGGCACTTCAAGATGAATAAAGTCAATTTTATGTTCAAAATCACTGTTTTCAATCCTGCTGCCGTCTGCATCAATAAGCCATGCTGTTATTTTAATGCTTGTCATTGACGGATTTACGGTTATCGGAGTATTGTCATAAACAAGATTCTGCGTTGTAATGCTGCCGTCAAAATCTGTCTGCGTATATGTGTAATAATAGTGGATAGAGGCATTTTTGTTTTGAGAAAGAAGCTTTATGCCCTTGGCATATTCGCCGGAGCTCAAAACATCAGCGCTTATCCTTGACACATCATAGGGGGATGCAATATACACATTTCCCGATGCGGAGCTTGCCTTTTCAATAATGTAATAGTGTATTGTGTTTTTGCTGATTCTGTTGGTTTTCTCGTTTTTAACATACGCTTTAAAAGACATTGTATGGTCTATTTTACGTGCGGAGTCATTATAACGGAAGTCCTGTTTATCGCCGTTTTCACGGTACCAGAGGGAATATGTGTCATCGTCAATCTTATCCTGCGGCGCGCGGCTGTCATAGGTGATTTCGGTTGTGCAATTATCGGCAGCAGGATAACGTCCCGAAGCCAAAGTTATAATAGGAGCCAGCGGAACAAAATTGTATACATAGCTTTGTGCCACACTAATAATACCGTTTTTAATGCTGCGTATCTGAAGCACGGTATCTTCTTTTATTTTCAAAACTTCCCCGTCAGTATAGTTATTCCATGAAGATGCGTTATTCAGTTTGTATTGAATAGTGTCGCCGCTGTTTAACGAATAGAGACGTATATGCAGCAGATTGTTATTGTCATCGGCTTTTATTTCCTCGTATTCGCCTGTTTCTTTATCGGCATACGGCGGAGCAACGCTGGAAGCGGTTGACAAAGTGTAAACATATCTGTTTGACTCACTTTCAACCCCGTCAAGCTCTGCACTGATATTAAGAACTGCGGGGGAGGAGAGAGTTGTTTTGTTTTCTTTGCCCAAAAGCTTTGTGCAAGCTGCATCTTCATATGCGTTTCCGGTTGCTGTGTCAATATAGAAATTCTCCGAAGACGCAGCAAATTCATTTGCAAATCCGTTTATTTCATATTTTACGGTGCTTCCCAAAACAGCGGAAACAGGAACCACGGGCAACCTGTTTTCTCCTATTGTAGCCGACGGAGCAGCTTTCGGAGCCTCGGGAGTTACGGTGTATTCAAAAAATCCGACATCGCTTTTAACTCCGAAAACATTAACCGCAATAGCTTTTATAAGCGTTCTGCCTTTTATTTCTATAGGTGTAACCCTGTCATATTTTGTAGAATCAACCGGGATGGGATCTTGTATAAATGCACCATCATAGCTTACGTTATAGTAAATCTCCGTTCCGCTTACAACCGGCATGAACTGTGTAGAAAAACCGACTTTATCACCGATTTTTCTTATATAATTACCGGGTGTAAGGGTTGTGAGCGGTCTTGAAGGCTTTTTGGTTACTATATCATAAGAATGAGTAACAACACTTGAGTATGCTTCTCCGTCTTTCAAAACAGCCGCTTTGATAACTGTGTATTTTGTAATATTTACAACCGCCGAATCGAGTTCTCCTTCAGCTTTTATTCTGTTTGATGTGCTCAGAGTAGGATCTGACCCGTCAAGTGTGTAATAAAGCTCGAAACGGTCTTTTGTATCTTTTGTGCTTTCGATACAGTAAAGGGTTACTTCGGTTGCATTTGTAAACTGAGTACTTTCGGGAGCAAAGACAGGAGGAAGAGGATATATCTTATATGTGAATTTATATTCGTCTCCGTATACCCCGTTTTTGCCTGCGCGTGCGTAAAGAACCGTGTCTTTATCAAAAACAAAAGCTTTAGTGTATGTGTGCCACTCGCTTTCACCGTCAAGCCTGTATTCTACAGTGTTTTCGGGATTGTTTGTGGTGAGTGTAACATTTACGCTGCCTTCATATCTGCCCGAAGGATAAAATGCGTCAACTCCAAAGTCATCGCGCGCTGTAAACACATAATGGAATGATGAAACTTCGCCGAAAATATCATCGTATTTTGCAACTGCACGCAAAGTTGTGTCTTTCGAAAGTGTAAGAACTCCGTCATAGCGCAATCCGTTTGTAACGGGATCGCTTCCGTCAACGGTGTAAAATATTTCGGCATTTTTTGTTGCGCATGAAAGCTCAACATCTGTTTTATTGCTAAACGCGCCCGATGAGGGGGTGGCAGTTACTTTTGCGGGGCGCACACCGAGATAATATTCCGACACTTCTGAGTATTCGCCCATTTTTTCCGTTATGAGGCGTACTCGTACTTTTTTTGTAATGTCTATTGTCGGTGTTGCGTTTGACAGTTTAACCCATGATGTCTCGGGATCGGAGCCCTCCGTAATATTTTCTTCCGAAATATCTGAAAAAGTATAATAAACAGTGTTTTCAGCTTCTATAGGACCGAATATTTCCTTATCGGAAACATAAACTTTGTAGGAGCTGTTTTCATTATATATATTTTTAATAAGCGACTTGGTGCCGTTTTTATCAACGAAAAGATACGGAGCCTTCGGGAGAATACGGTATTCGAATGATACTGTACTGCTCTGCTTGCCGTCTGAAATTCTTTGTGCATAACAATATATTTTGCTTGTTATTTCTATTTCAACGGGAGCTGTATATTTGTAAAAATTAACATTATCGGTTGAATAATATATATCGCAGCCGTCTTCCGCCGTAAGCGTTACGTTTTGCTTTTCGGTGTAATTACCTTCCGGAGGATTTGCCGTGGGGGCAGCGGGTCTTGATTTATCTTTAATTGTAATGCTGTGCCAGCCGCCGTTTATGGCTGTGTAAGAAAATGTCTGATCGGAAAGTTCCTCAGAAGTGTTTTTGGCAAAAAGTTCAAGAGTTTTTTCTTCTGTTCCGGAAGTATCAAAAAACACCTGTGTGCTTCCTGTTCTTAAAGGCTTTAATTTAAGTTTGCACAGATTATACCAAAGAGCAGAATCGGATTTCTGAGGCACGTAATCGCCGCTGAAAAAAACGGTGAGATATGCCGATTTATATGATTTTCCGTTTATTGTTGCAGACGAAGTTCCTTTGGAGGTCGGATAATATCCTACTGTGATCGGAACGTCTATTGAGCCGCTTCCGGTGGTTTCGGAACCTGTCTCAGTTGTCTTCGTGTTTGTATCCGGTACAGTGTAATCAATAGGTGACGACAGATCCGTGTCATCGGAAAAGTCGAAATACATCGGGTCGAAGTACATCGTTATTGTGTAGCCGTTCATATCATATTGCGGTTCTTTATGAATATCATTTTCAAAATCACCTTTATTCGGATTATCAACAGCAAAATACACATCTGCATTTTCGCCCATATAAACTGTGCTTGTGTCTGTGGTTTCGGTTGGATTTGCTCCTCCGGCGTGAATATAGGCAAGCCTTTTATTTTTATCGGTATCAGCAAGAGCAGAACCAAGCGGCAGGCATGAACCTATCATTACAAGACTTAGCAAAAGTGAAGTTACTTTCTTTTTAAACATTTTATATACATTCTCCTTTGTTTTAATGCTTTTTGTCTGACCTCTTTAAAAGGACGCAAATTTTTTGTGCCCTTTTAAAGAGGGGCGGAATGCGTATTCCGCCTCCCTTACAATTTAATTATTTTCCCCAGGAAACCAGCACATAAGCCACATCTTTGGAATCTATAACGCCGTCACGGTTTAAATCGTATTTTGCGTATTCTGCCTGTGTGTCTTTATTGACTTTTGTTCCGAAGTAGGAAACAACTGCCGAAAGGTCATAAATATTTATGCTGTTGTCCCTTACGATATCGCCTGCAAGGAATGTTACTTTTCTTGCCGAAGCGGCATTTCCTTCTTCTACAACCGTATCTGCATCTTTTGCGTTGTTCCAGAAGTTTAACGTCTTTGAACCTTTCATTGTAACCGTATAGCGTGCCGTTCTGTAACCCGCGCCCGAAACAGTTACGGTATAAGTATTATTTTTCGGCAGAGACACTGAAACTTTATAAGCGCCGTCTTTCATTTTGTTTGCATCGCTTCCGAGTGCTTTAACAATGGGTTCGGTCAAACCGGCACCGCTTACGGTGACGGTCATATCCTGATAAGCCGACGTATTCTCCGTCACGCTGTTCGGAAATGCAACATTTACTTTTAAACGGCTTGTGGGCTGAGTAATTTTAACACTTATTTTGCTTTTTGCGCTTATTTCAAATTTTCCGTTATTAACTCCGTCACCGTTCGGAATATAGCTGTCTACAATTGAATCGGCAAGCTTTGTTGTATTGACAATGTTTGTGTCTGCCTCCACAGCTTCAAAGCTTGCGTCCTGACAATATCCCTCAAATACAACCGTTCCTATTTTAAATTTGTTGCCCATACCCGATGATGATGCATCCGTTCCGTTGTAGTTAAACTCAAATCTGTTTTCCGAAACTTCTATAATTTTAATATCATCGGCAGGTTTTATAGTGTATGACAGATCGTCCTGAGAATTAACAGTAAGTGCAAATGTTAAGTCAGCCGACATAAGACCGTTTATCAATTTTCCGCCAACGGTATCTATGTATATATCGTACTCCGAAGCACTTTTTCTCTTAAACGAAACGGTTGCATTTTTGGATATGGAATCCTCCAATGTGCTTACCGTGCCGTTTCCGGGATTATAAATATAACCCTCTTCAACATATTTTTCAGCATTGCTCTTTTTGTTTTCGAATGTACCTCCGTAAATGTCAATAACATCAATTGTCTTGTCATCACGCACATCGTTGATAATACCTGTGTAGGTGCCGCCTTTTATTATAAACTTCTGCGTTCCTTCATCAACGGTTGTGCCGGAAATCTCTATGTTTCCCGTTATTTTTCCCGTCATACTGTCATCAACCGTAATAGTGGCAGAGGTGTAATACGGTGCTTCATTATAAACGTTTACTGCATACAATTTTTTATTTGAAGTACTGCCTATAGGAGAGATTATATTTGTGTTTCCTGTAATTACTGTATTTCCGCCATTGCAGCTAAGCGTATATCCCTGACTGCTAAAAAGATTCTTTTTAAAATTAAGAGTCATATTCTCAATCGTCAGGTTAGCGTAATTTTGAACGAGTATCCTTGTATTGGTACCTCTTCCGAGATTTATAGTTCCGTTTTTAAGTGTAATGTCCGAATTTTCAAGAAATCTGAACGCGTTTGTCATTGTGCCTGAACTTCCGACAAGATTTCCCGTAACGGTATATGTAAATCCGCCGAAGTCTATGGTAACATTTCTATCTGTTCCGATTTCTATGCCGTCACCCGAGGCATCGGAAAGCAGCGTTATCGTTTCTCCGTCCTGCACCGCCGCAACAGCCTCTTTCAGCGTTGCATACTCCGTATCACCTATTTTTGCGACATTGGCATTCTCATCGGCAAAAACAGGCATTGCCAAAGTGCCGAATACCATTACGGCAGATATTATACCTGTCAAAAGCTTTCTGAATTTCATGATTTACTCCTTCTTTCATGTGATTTTCTATAATTATCCGGCCGAATCCGCCGACTAACTACCAAGTGAACGCATGTTTTAATTCTGTAACAGTCAAATACAGCATAACAAATGCTATGCTGTATTTCTTTCGGATATTATTATATCACTAACGTAACATATTGTCAATAAACAGTTTTTATCACCAATGTAAACTACAATAGTGTAAATAATAAACGGGGACGTTTAAAAATTTAAACGTCCCCGTTTTTACAAATTATTTAACAGCAACAAATGTCTTTGTTTCACTCGACTTATAAGCCGCTTCAACAACTTTCTGACTCAAAATAGCACTGTCTGCCGTTACGGGAACTTCGGTATTGTTAAGATAAGCTTCGCCGAACTGCTCAACCTCTTTTGTGTACATATTGCCGAGCTCAACATCGTCAAGCGAAAGCGGAACAATCTCATTTCTTACCTGGTTAGCGTCGTAACCCAAAGAATCATCGGAAATCAGTATCTTAACCGTTCCGACTTCTTCCTGTGCAAGTGTGCCGGAAGCTATTATGCTGCCCTTCGTTCCATAGATCTCAAGTTTTGCAACGGAAGCCGCATCGGGAATGTTGAAGTTTGAATCAACATATGCCAGAGAACCGTTTGACATCTTCATGATAACAGCCGACGAGTCGTCAACTTCATAGTTAAATGTCTGAGTTTCGTTGAAAGCAACAACTTCACGTGCCTCAAGTCCGCTGAGGTACTGGAGAAGGTCAATTACGTGGATACCCATGTCAACCAGAGCGCCGCCTCCGGAAAGAGCTTTTTTCTGTCTCCATGCGCCCTCGATATCGGGATACCAGCATGTGAACTGACCGCGCATCGAAACGATATCACCTATCTTGCCTTCTGCAATGATTTCTTTAATTTTCTGATGATAGCCGTGGAATCTCATAAGGAAGCCTACACCGAGCTTTACGCCCGCGTCGGCGCAAGCCTTTTTGATTTCCTCAGCGTCCGCGGTGGTGAGCGCCATAGGCTTTTCAAGGAAAAGCTGCTTGCCTGCCTTTGCCACTGCCAGCGCCTGCTCTTTGTGACAGAATACGGGGGAAGCAACATATACGCACTCGATTTCGTCAAGGGCAAGAAGATCTTCGTATTTGTCAAACGCATATTTTGCGCCGTATTTATCGCGAACCTTCTCAGCCGCAGCCTTGTTGGCGTCCATAACCGCAACCAGCTCGATTTTGTCAGAAAGCATCATTCCCGGAATTGTTCTTCTGTCAGCGATACCGCCGCAGCCGATAACGCCCCATTTAATTTTACGCATTTTTATCATCCTTTCAGATATAATTGATTTCTTCTATAAATTAATTCGACAATTATTCCAATTATCCTTTAAATTTTTATTGTCCGGATATATAAAATGGGGCTTATAAAAGCCCCGATTTTATTTAAATTATTTAAGGTGAGCAGCAATAGCAGCTTTAAGAGCATCGATACATCTTTCGATATGTACCTCTTCCCATGACGGATGGAGGAACAGCGACAGTGTCTGAGCTCTGAGGCCGTGAGCCACGGGGCAATGAACCTCGTTATACTTAACGGAATCAGGATTCGTGTATTCCTTCGACTCGAAGGGGAACTTGTGCGAACCGAAGCCGTTATGCTCGATATAAGCTTTCTCAAGGTAGGATTCCGGCCACTGGATACCGTAGCAGGGGATTCCGTTTGCGCCGAGCTCTTTGATTATTACGGAGCTGTCACAGTCGAGAACGCTGAGGTCAAGAATAATCGGATACCACCAGTATGCGCTCTTTCTCTCTTCCGTGTTTACGGGGAGCTTCTTTATGCCCTTGAGGCCTTCGAAAGCTTCGTCATACATTTTAGCGTATTTTTTACGTCTTGCAAGGTTCCAGTTATCGAAACGCTTGAGCTCGTTTATACCGATAACGGACTGCATTTCAGTCATTCTGTAGTTGAAACCTACTCTGTTGTGTATGTAGGGGAGGCTTTCTTCAAGAGCAAGCATGTTCATTCTTGCTTTTACATCGTAGCCGTGATCTCTGAACGAACGGCATTCCCAGCCTACTTCTTCATCGTTAGTAACAACCATGCCGCCTTCGCCGCCTGTTGTGAAGTGTTTGCTCTGGCAGAAGGAGAAGCATCCAACATCGCCCAAAGTACCTGCTTTTTTGCCTTTGTATTCGCCGCCGAAGCACTGTGCACAGTCTTCAACGATTTTGAGGTTGTGCTCTTTTGCGATTTCAAGAATCGGGCCCATGTCAGCAACAACGCCGTAGAGGTGAACTACTACGATAGCTTTTGTCTTGGGTGTGATGAGCTTTTTGATGCTCTCGGGATCAATTGTGTGATCTTCCGTAACGTCAGCAAACACCGGAACAGCGCCTGCCTGAACAACCGCGAAAGAAGAAGCTATAAATGTGTAGGAAGGAACGATTACTTCATCCCCGGGTCCTATGTTAAGGCTTGCCAAAGCAATGTGCAAAGCGGCTGTGCCGTTTGTGCAGGATATTGCCATTTTAGCGCCTATCCATTTTGCCCACATTTCCTCAAATTCCATACCTTTTTTACCTGTCCAGTATGAAACCTTACCTGTTTTAAGGGGTTCCAAAACGTCTTCAAAAGTTTCGGGTGCGAACTGGGGCCACATCGGGAAACCGAGTTCTTCAATGCCGGCGCCGTTCATAACTTTTTTCTCTGCCATGATTTTTTCATCCTTTCAGTTTTTATATATTAAATTTTGAATT
>USAP01000038.1 GCA_900552775.1 uncultured Eubacteriales bacterium
GATAATAGATATACTCGCTATCATGTTCCTTTAAGGCATTATATATATTGATCGGTGTCACACTGGATAGTTCGTTATAACAGGATTCGATCATGTCTTTTTCATCAACTGATACATTCTTAACAGCCGAAGGCAGCAGGGAATTTCCATAGACACCGACAGAGGTCGGACACAGCATGAAGTAGGTTGGAATCTCCGGATGCTTTGCAGCGAAGCTGTTAATGACAGCAAGATTTGTATGGATCTTATCAGCATCATATGCCGCACCGATATCGTCATAATCCGAAAGTACCTGCATCATCCGATCGTCTTTTGTATATACTGTTGAAATCTCTGTTTTGCCTATCAACCGTTCAGAATCATTCATGGCTGAGATCCACTGTTCCCTGCCATAGAACCGGTCAGAGAACCAGGAATCAAAACCGTTCATAAATGTCTCGTCCTTGATGGAGGAAAGACTGATGGTTGGAAATTCCGACAGATAACGATTTTCATTTTCGGAAAAAGGCGCTTTCTCTTTTGGCTGAATCCGATTATGTAAAATCCGTAAAATATTTGAGAAAATCAGACGGGAAAGCGGGCTTTAAAGAGGTTTTAAATTCGTTTACGGTGCTCTCGAGAATCAAAACCGCAGAGAGCTATGAAAGTCTGAAAACAATATACGAGAATTATCTTCCGAATATTCTGAAAAGCGACAGCAGATATACAAAAACGGTTTCAAAGAGTGTTTTCAAGGAGCTTATTAAACTGAATTTTGTAAATTTGCCCGATATGGAGGATAATTTTGAAATTGCACTGAACAAAGCGATTAAAAATAACAGCGGTTCGGGCACGGGCAGCTCAGGCACGGGCGGTTCTTCATCGGGAGGAGGCCCATCGGCTTCAATAAATACGCCTGTAAATTCGGGCTATGACCCTTCGATTAACGAATCGGCCGGAACGAATAATCCCGAAAACACGGCAAGGGGATATAAAATTACAAAGCTAATACCCGGAAATGCAAGCTTTTCCGATTTGCCGACGGAGCATTGGGGCTACAACGCGGTATCCTCACTTTATGCGTCCGGCATCATTTCAGGTTATGAAAACGGAACGTTTCAGCCGTCAAAGGGAATAACAAGAGCGGAATTTGCAAAGCTTATGGTTGCCGCCTTTAATTTTACGGGAAATCCCGCAAAAAGATTTTCCGATGTTGCGGATGACCAATGGTTTTCAAAATATGTCAATGTTGCTGCCGACAACGAAATTATAAACGGTTATGACGGAAAATTCAATCCGAATGACAACATAAAAAGGCAGGATGCGATTCTTATCGCGTACAGAGCCGCGCAGGCAGTCGGGGTAAGCTACAGCGGAACATATAATTTCGATGATCTTCTTTCCGCCGATACATATTCGTGGCCCGCGATTATATCGCTTTCGGCAAACAAAATAATAACGGGCGACAACAATAATTTCGTTAATCCTCAAAATGAAATTACAAGAGTTGAAGCGGCGCAGGTAATATTCAGACTCCTTACAGATATTAACGAGAGAATAAATTGACAAGAAAGGTGATGATTTTTTTGAAAAAAATAATATCAATTGTTTCGGCAGTGATTTTGTCGGTTTCGGCGTTGTCGTTGAATGTATCGGCAGAACGAAATGAAAATTCAAAATACGAATTTGTGTCGAGACTCGGCATCACTTACGGAATCGGAAAATCGCAGGATGAACCCTTGACAAGAGCAGAGTTTACCGCAATGGCCGTAAGAATGATTAACCTAAACGATGTGTCGGGCGTTGAGGCGGCCTTCAACGACGTTTCAAAGGATTCGCCTTTCTTTGACGAAATCAACATTGCAAAATCGCTTAGGATTTCAAACGGAATTGCGGAAGGGATATTTTCTCCCGATGAGCTTATATCCTATAATGCGGCGGTCAAGGAAATTGTTGTGGCGCTGGGATATGAGGGGAAAGCGGAGTCCGGCGGGGGCTATCCCTACGGATATATAAGCATTGCAAACGATCTCAGGCTTACGAAAAACACAAGTAAAAACGACGACGATTCTTTAAGCCTCGGCTCCGCGGTCAACATGATTTATAACGGCCTTCATTCCGAGGTTTTCGGAGAAGATGATGAAACGTATAAAAAAGGCAGAAAAGCTATTTCGGTTTTTTTCGGTCTTAATGAGATAAGCGGCGTTGTGTCAAGCGTTGGGTATATGAGCGATACCGATTACTCCGCCGGCAAAAACAAAATAGAAATAAATGCCGTGACGTTAAACTGTGATTTTTGTTCGGAGGATATGTTCGGGAAAAAAATCACCCTTTGGGTTGACGGCGACAACAATGTCATAACGGCAGATGAAAACGCTGTGAATTCCGAGGTCCGCATAGATACGGAGGATATAATAAGATTTTCCGACAATACGCTTGTCGTTAGCGAGGACGGAAAAACGGAGAAAAGCTATAAATTCGACAAAGGGTTTGCGTATATAAAAAACGGCAGAGTAATAAGTCATACACAGTCGGATTTTCTCGGTAAAATCGGAAGCGCGAGACTGATTGACAACAACGGCGACGGAAAATACGATTATTACGTTGCGGAGTTAAAGCAGTATTTTGTTGTTGACTCAAAGAGCCTGAGCGATAAAACGGTTTATGATAAAAATTTTGATAAGAAAACGATAGATTTGACAGAAAACAATGATAATTCGGTTACCGTTCTGAAATATGATTTGCAGACAAAGACATATTCTGCCGGCGGCTTTAACGATATTGCCGAGGGGAACGTTATAGAGTATATGCAGAGCGATGACAAAAAGGTCTTGAAGGTGATCGTTTCCGACGCCGGGGAGCTTTCGGGAAAGGTTGAGGAAATTCTCGACGACGAGATAGTTGTGAACAATAATACATATAAACTCAATTATTACTTCAAAGACAGAAAAAATGTTCTTTCGTTCGGCGTCGAATACACATTTTTACTTGCTCCGGACGGAACGGTAACGGATGTTAAATCGGTATCGAAAAACGATGTTAAATACGGACTTATACTGGGAAGCAAAATTAATAAAAACATCGGAAACGACGTTAATGTCAAGCTGCTGAGCGAGAATGGCAAACGCGAGGTATTCAGCCTTGCCGACAAATTGACCGTGGACGGAGAGAGAAAAGACAAAAACTCAGATAATGTAAAGAAAATTTTGAAAAACGGTGACTTTCCGTCATATTCTCTGATACGCTACAGCCTTAATTCTGCGGGAGAAATTTCGATGATTGACACCGAGGAATTCAAGCAATTGGAGCAAACCGTTGAAACAAACAACAATACTGACAATTCTCTTACGTGCTACAGCGACAAGGCTTATATAAGATACAAAACAAGCGGAAACGTCGCCATACCGAATTATATACTGTCACGTTCGACGATTTTTATGGTTCCGACAGAGCTGGCATCAAATCAGCAGAAGGAATATGACGAGAGCTGCTTTAAAATCGTTGCCGCGTTTGAACTGACAAATGATACGGAATACAGACTGAGCGCATATGATCTTGACGAAAGCTTTTACCCGAGGGCTGCTGTGGTTTACGGCGCTTCTTCAGACCCCGACGAGCTGGAAACGCCCAACGAGTATACGACTTCGTTTATGGTTTCGGGCGTAACTGACGCGTTAAACGACGAATACGTCAAGGTTAAAAAAATATACGGGGTAAGAAACGGAAAATACGTTGAATATATATGCACAAGCGAAGTGTTATCAAAGCTTACGGCGGCCGACAAGCTGCCGAAAAAAGGCGATATTGTAAGAGCGGTGATAAGCGGCGGCAAAATAATCGGGCTTTCAAGAGATGTTATTTTCTCTGATACCGGCTTTGATATAAACTATGATAAGGACGGCGTGTCGTCAAGCGCAAATTCGGTGACATCATATATAAGCGGAACTCTCATATCAAAGGATAAGGATTCAATAGTGCTTTTGGCAGATAAAATGCCCATCCCGAATTCGGGCGGATATATAAATAAAATTGCGCCTATAAGCTTATCTAATCCCACATATACGGTGTTTGATACGAAAACGGGCGATATCTATCCCGGCAAGTACGAAAACTTAAGTGTTTCGGGAGAACGAGTTCAGTATATTGTTTGCAAGCTGAGTTATTACAGAGCGGATACCGTGTTTATTTACATAAAGTGAAAGGAGCGGGGAAATGACTAAAAAAACAATATCTATACTAACGGCGCTTATACTTATTTTGGTAAGCCTGCCTGCAGGCGCCGCAGGTGTAAAATGCAGCGTCAATGAGGTTTTTGACGATTATGCGTTCAATGAGCAAAGCTTCGGAAGCAATTTCAAAGTTCTTTCGGGACTGAATACGAGAATTGTAGAGAGAAAGGGAACGGATAAAGCGCTTTACTCCGAAATGTACGGCAATGCATTTAAAGCTTCTTTTCCTGTTTCGGAGTTATACGGCAATACGGTTTTTTCCTATGATATAAAAATAGACGGTGATGTAGAGGGAAATGTTTTAAACCTTAAGGGAGAAAGCCCTGTATTCAGATATACAAACAGCAAAATACTTCTCGATAACGACAGAAACATAGGTAACTATGTAAGCGGCAAATGGACAACATATGCGGTTGCCGTTGATTTCGAATCAAACACGTATGACCTGTATGTTGACGGGAAAAATATTTTTTCAAACCGGTATTTTTATTCAACGCAAAAAAATGTTAAAGAGATTGATTTTACGTTCAGCGCAAGGAATGACGATAAAAAATGCTCCGTGGCGATTGACAACGTAAGAGTGTATGAGGGGAAAGAGATTCTGCCGCCGGCCTCATTTGAACAAAAAAAGCGTTCGACGGAGGTTTTGGATTTTGAAGAAATAACGGAAAAGGTTACGTATGACAAAGTATTTCTCGATTCAAACGGGAAAGACGGAATAAGCGTGTCCTTTACTCAAAAGGACAACACAATTGCAAGATGGGACAGCGTTCCCGGCGAAACAAGGCCGTCAATGCATTTTGTCAAGCAGGGCAAAAATGACGTTTTTGCCGACATTTCACTCGGACTGCCCGACGATTGTACAAAGTTTGTTGTGGAATGTGATTTTTATCCAGTAAAAAGAGAAAACTCAACCGCAAACATTTGTACATTGTACAGCTCCGACGGAAGAACCTCATTGCTCATGAGAATGTATAATGAGCCTAATAATACGTTCCTTGTAGGCAATATGTTTTCCTGCGGAACAATTCCCGTCGGCGAATGGAGTCATCTTACGGCGGTGGTCAATCTGATTAACGGAACCTGCGACGGTTATGTAAACGGTGTGTTGAAGGTATCGAACGCTCAGCTTGTAAACGGCGGTGTTGTTCCGTCTAAGATGAGAATCGGCTTCCCGAGCACGGATTCAGAGGGACACAATGAATGTTATATGAGAAATTACAAGGTTTACGAAGGAAATGTTATACGCGAATTTAACGACGAGGACAAGGAAACCGCACCCGGGCTTGACGCCGATGAGTTTACCTCCATACTTACGTCCGATGAAACCGTCAAAACCTTTCTCGGTTACGACACGGTATTTATGTCGTCAAACACTAAATGCTACATAAACAAAGAAAAAAGAGATTACAGCGAATTTTCCGCCGCCCCGTTCAAGGACGAAAACGGTGTTTTGTACGTTCCGGCGGATATTATCTCAAACGCCTTTTCTCTCGGACTTGAAAGCAAAGAAAACGAAGCGGTTCTGGACGGAAAGTATACGCTGAAAAACGGGGAAAAAATATGTCGCGGAAATTCCGGCTCAATCGAGCTTAAAAACGCGCCCGTAAAAAAGGACGGAATTTTCTACATTCCGGCAGAAACCTTCTGCAGGGACGTTTTGAAGAAATATGTATATAACGACGAACGCGGATATATGCTTGTTTCCGATACAGACCGCGCCTACGGCAACAACAGGTCAAATATATGGGAAAGATCCGACGATATAGAAAGATATATGCATTTTGACAGGCCCGACGGCTCGAAAATAATCGAGGATATGAAAAAGTCTGATATTTACGGAGTTCATCCGAGACTTATTGCAACCAAGGAAGAGTTTGAGCAGCTTAAGAAAAAGATTCAGAGCAAAAAGGAATATCTTGAGATATATAAAGATTTCATCTTAAAATGCGAGAACTATGTTTTGCAGCCGCTGACCAAATATGATAAGCCCGACGGCCTGCGCCTTTACGGGGCGCTTGCAACAACCGCGGGAGCGATTATCAAAAATCTCGGCATGGCATATCAGCTTACGGGAGACAAAAAATATGCCGAGCGCGCATGGCAGGAAATTGAAAATATCCTCTCGTGGGATGATTGGAACTGCGACAATCACTATCTTGATACCGGCGCTGCCGTTCCGATGATAACAGGCGGGTACGACTGCATTTACGATTATCTGACAGCAGAGAGGAAGGAGCTTTTTAAAAAGCGTTTTCAGGAGTTGTATCTCGATTATGCGGTCGGGGCTTGCATGGGGACAACGAAATTTACCCTGTACAATTCAAGCTACACGCAAAGCAACTGGGGAGCCGTTTGCGGCGACGGAATGATTCACGCGGCAATGTGCCTTATAGACGAGGAGGATGAAAACAGTCTTCTCACTAAAAAATGCAAATTTTTAGCCTCGGAGATTATTCAGTCTCTGGAATTTCCGTTCGGGCAGCTATTCCCGGCGGGAACGACCTCGGAAGGATTTGTGTATTGGGAATACTATTTGACGGATCTTTCGTCGGCGACCGATCTGCTGATGAGAATGTGCAACGATGATTACGGCTTCTTGTCGTCTCCGGGATTTGATAAATGTGTTGACTACGGTATATACGGTCAATCCGATAACGGCGCATGGCCTTACTCGGACACCGATATGGACCTCGGAGTATATTTCCCGATGACAACATTTTTATATGCCAAAATTGCAAACAATAAGGAAATGATGTCAACACTTGAAGCTTTCAAGGATTATCTCGGCGTCAGGGGCAATCTCAGTTATCTTCTTTGGTCAGGCGAAGGCGACAGGCAGACAAAAATTAACTATCCGCTTGATTACTATACCGAGGGCGAGGAAATAACGGTTATGAAATCCTCGTGGAAGGATAAAGATGGTATCTTTCTCGGGGCGCTCGGAGGGCGCAACACCCTTTCGCTTTGCCATATGGACAAAGGAACGTTTATATTTGACGCTCTCGGCGAAAGATGGTTTTTGGACTTGGGCAAGGACAACTATAACATTGCCGACGGATATTGGGCTGAGGATACAAGAAGACGCTTGTACAGAATCGGAACGGAAGGTCATAACTGCTTAAACATCAATCCCTCTCCCGATGAATTCGGTCAGGAGAAAAATCAGACCGCGAAGGTGATAAGACACGAATCGGCCGACAGAGGTTCAATTGCGGTTTATGATTTGAAGGATGTTTACGGAACAAAAACAAGCAGCTATAATCGCGGCTTTTATATGTGCGATGACCGCGACGCCGTAATTGTACAGGACGAATTGACGCTCACGGCGAAAAGTGACTTATATTGGTTTTTGCATACAAAAGCGGATATTGAAATATCATCTGACGGAAAAACCGCGGTCTTCAGGCAAAACGGCAAAAAGGTCAGAGTTGAGTTTTACACAGATCTTACCGACTGGAAGCTTGAAGTTATGGATGCAGAACCCCTTAGCGAGCAGACAAAGGTTGTAGGGGAATACGCAAGAGACGGAATAAGAAAGCTTGCTCTCGTGTCGCACAATGCTTCGGGAAACGTTACGATTTCCGCAAAGATAATTCCCGTAACGGACGAGGATACGATTATACCGCTTGAATACAAGCCTATCTCGTCATGGAGTATTCCCGAGGGAAAAATGAACAAGCCCGAGCTTTCAGCCCTTAAAATGAACGGCTTGCCGCTTGACGGATTTACCCCCGAAACCAAGAACTACACAATACACCTTCCGTACGGAAGCGATGTTCCTTACTTTGAGGCCGAAAGCGCAAATGCGGCAGTTGAAATTTTTCAGCCGCAAAGCTTTATGGACGATTGTGTTATTACGCTTACAAACGCGGAGGGCAAAAAGGTTAAATATAAAATAAAGTTCAGTCTTGAAATCATGATTAAAAACAATCTCTCAAATATCGAACCTGTTGCAGGGGAGAGCAAGGAGGCTTTAGAGCTTAAAGCCGTTTCGGTTACCGCAAGCGATGAGCCGCAAAAAGACCATCTTGCAGCGTGTGCCGTGGACAGAGATTATAAAACAAGCTGGACATCCGACACCGACGGAGCATATATTGAGCTTGATCTCGGTTCGCTTAAAGAATTCAGCGGACTTGAGCTTGCATTCTTATCGGGCGCAAGCAGAAAATACAGCTATGAAATACTGTATTCCGAGGATAAACAAAATTATACGAGAGTGTTTAACGGGAAATCGACCGGCAAAACCGCGGAAACGGAACTGCTTAAAATACCCGGCAAAGCACGTTATGTGAGATTGGTCGGTCATTTCAATTCCGAATCTAATTGGAATAACCTATCGGAGTTTCACGTTTATAAATGATGTAAATTCAGGTTAAGTCAAATTTCGGCTATTATTTATGAAAGGATGGTGAAATGTATGAAATTACGAAGAATCATTGCGGCGGCAGCTGTTTTGGCAATGCTTTTTACAATGACGCCCGCTTATGCGGGAGGTTCTGTCGTTATTTCGTCTGTTGAACCTTCGGAAAATTCAAGCATTGAGCTTAGGGAAAACGAAAAAATAACATTTTCGTGTAATGTGTCCGGAGCAAGTCTTGTCAAGTTTTTACTTGACGGGGTTGTCGTTACCGAATTTTCCCGAAACGGTGAATGCACGTATGAAATGGATTCGGGAAGGGTTGGCGTCGGCGACAGAAGCTTTGAGGTTGTAGCGCTTGATAAATACGGCAATATCAGTATTGAGAAAAGCCGCTTCAGCACCTTTGTAAATCTTAAAAGCCCGATAAACGAGGGGGCTTCAAGCGAGGTTCAGACATTTGATGCAATGGGAGAGGAATACTCCGAGCGCACTATTGACGAAACGCTGATTTCAAACTTTTCAAGAGATTTCGGCTGGACTCTTACCGGAAAGGATGTATATCTGCAAAGGGTTGCCGGCGTAAGCGGTCAGGCTGACGATTATGCGGTTTCGATTATTCCGTACGGCACGGCAGGCAATTCAAATGCCAGATTTAAATTTGACGGCTGGAAGGACGAAGTCAAAACAGGAAAAATTATTATTGAATTTGATTGGAAAATCAGTGCGCCGCAGCAAAAGGGTACAAATATAAGGCTGTACGGTCTGCCGCTTGCGGAAAGCGATGTTATCAAGGAAGACGGCAAGACTATGTATGACACCGGATTTGAGCCGCAGTCCATGGTCTGGGTTCATATGAAGTACGATTACGATGTTGATGAAAACAAATGCTCTCTCTGGATAGACGGCAAACAGTATTGGGATGAAAAGGAGTGCGGTTTAAAGAGTTCGGAAAACAATCTCTCGCAGTTTGTTTTTGTACCGCAGTATTGGAGCGCTGCCAACTATTTTACAAAGAATTATTGGGCGTTCATTACAATAGATAATTTTTCGATATACAAAAAGGCAAAAAAGTCAACGCTTGACAGCTTAAGCTATTTGAAAGGTGGTGAAATGGTTTCGGTTTCGGATAAGGTGCCGTACGGCAGCGAAAAAATTGTTGCAAGCTTCTCCGAGGAGCTGAACGAAAGCACGGCCGAAAATCTTGAAATGTTTATTGACGGCGTTAAGCGTGAAAATGTAAAAGCCGAGGTTTCGGGAAATATTTTATCGGTTGATCTTCCGCCCGACATAATGAACTGTGAGGTTTGCGTAAGGTCGGCGGACGGCTTTGAGGTCTTTTCGAGCGACGCGTCGTTCTGCGGTATCAATTTCGGTTTTTCTGTGGACGGGAAGATTGAAGCAAAGGTTGAATACCGTGTAAACTCGGTTGAAGCCCAAAGCAAAGCGCTTCTCAAAAAAGATGATGTTGTAACCGCAAGCTATACCGCAAACAATATCGGAGACGGCTCGCAGAAATTGCTTCTTTTGCTGACGCTGCGCAAAAACGGCAGCTTGAGCATGATTTCATGCTCGGAAGTAAATCTTGCGGCAAATACGAAGGATACGTTTGAGCTGCCGCATCTGACGGTTGCCGAGGACGGGGAATACGAAATCGGCTTAACGGTCTTGGGGAGCTTCAGGGACACAAAACAGTATTGATTAAGAAAGGATGGCAAAAATGGCAAAAAAAATTTTAACGTTATTATTAACACTCGGATTAATTTTGTCTGCATCTTTAGTTCCTGCATTTGCAGACGGAGAAATCACAATCACCTCACCTTTAAACGGCTCAACGGTTAAAGCCGGCACGGTGACACTGTCGGCTGCGGCAGAAGGTGCGGAAAGCGTGGAGTTTTATCTTGACGGCGAATTGGTAAAATCATTTGCAGCCGGAGAAAATGCTTCGTTTGATGCGGATGTTAAGGGCGGAACGCGCGAATTTAAAGCGCTCGCAACTTTCGGCGGCGTCAGCCGTGAAGCCGTTTCGGTTTTTTCGGTAACAGAAACATACGCCCTTCCCATTAACGACGGGGCATCAACCGAAGTTCAGACGTTTGATTCAATGGGAGAGGAGTATAAGGACCGTACTCTTGACCAAACGCTTATTTCAAACTTTTCGAGAGATTTCGGCTGGACTCTTACAGGTGAAAATGTTTATCTGCAAAGAACCGAGGGAGCAAGCGGAGCAGAAGGCGATTACGCGGTCAGGGTGATTCCTTACGGCTCTGTCAGCAATTACAACGCCGCGCTAAAGCTCAATTCATGGACAAACAAGGTAACAAGCGGAGTAATTCACATTGAATTTGACTGGCAAATAGGCGGCCCGGCTCATAACGGAACGCTTATCAGAATTAACGGTCTTCCGGTTTCGGCAAGCGGAAATGTTATAGACGAAAGCGGAAAAAACGTATATGATACGGATTTTGAAATGCCTTCGTTTGAATGGACGCATATGAAGTATGAATATGATGCAGACAATAATACCTGCTCGCTTTGGATTAACGGAACACAGTACTGGGACAAAAAAGCCTGCGTGGGACAAAATGCCGCAAACAACTTATCGCAGTTTGTGTTTTTACCGCAATATTATTCCGGTGCAAGCTGGTGGGTAAGCAATTATTATGCAGGTATCCTGCTCGACAATTTTTGCATTTACAATAGCCGCGATATAAAAACGACATCAAAGTCATACAGCGCTTTCGGGCTTAATAAAGCGTATGAAAGCACCGTCCCCGTAAACGCTTCGAATGTAGGCGTTACTTTAAATTCGGACATTCCGGGGTTGTCTCAATCGGATGTGTCGGTTTTCTTAAATAATGATGCTGTGACAACAAGCTTTGATTACGGCAGCAATAAAATATCCGTAGGTATGCCGGAGAATGCGTCGGCGGGCGATACTCTTAAGGTTTTGATAAAGCCTCAGGGACTTAAGTACGGGATATACGAAACCTTCAATATAGGCAATGCGCTTGAAGCTTCATGTGAAATAACGTCTCCCGAAAACGGAAGCAAAATTTCCGACAGCGGGGACATAACGCTTACGGCAACGGCGATTGCCGCAAATAATGTAAAATTCTATACAGACAACAATTTGGTCAAAGAATTTACGGCGCCGAGTGAAAACAGCGTATATACATTTGAGTTAAATACCGCAGAGCTTTCTTACGGAAGGCATATATTCAAAGTCGTATCAGACATCGGAGACGGAAAAACAGTTGAGGATTCTGCGGAATTTACATTTATGAAGGCTTTAACGGGTTCTGTAAACCCGGGTCTTTCAACAGATGTTCAGACGTTTGATACAATGGGAGACGAATATGCCGAACGCACTGTAGACGAAACATTGATTTCAAACTTTTCGAGAGATTTCGGCTGGACT
>USAP01000039.1 GCA_900552775.1 uncultured Eubacteriales bacterium
CATTTATTGGTTAATATAATACCACATTTTTATTGTTTTGTCAACAACTTTTTTCAAAATGTTTATTTTTGAAAAAAATTATGCTTTTAAATACAGTAAAATCATATCGGAAACCATATTGCAATAGCTTTCAATACTTTCTTTATCGTATAGATTTACTCCCAAGAGTTTCGGCATTGTATATCTGTTCGAAAAATATGAAAAACAAAACATATTGACGGCCATAACTATTTCGTCAGCCGAAGCCGACTCTTTAAAAACATTATATTTTTTACCAATGCGGACTATTGCACGAATTGCCTCTACCGCCGGATGTTTTATTTTTACGGCTTCTGACAAATCAATAAATTCCGCTTTATTCAGATTTTCCCATAATACGAGAGATACAAAATTAGGGTTGTCATTCAAAAATTTAAAATAACCTTGTATGAATTTTCGAACAGCATCTTCAGGCGAAGCAAGTGAATCTATTGTTTTTTCAAGTTCGGCAAGACGGCTGTATACAATTTTCAAAACGGTTACATATAAGTTTTCCTTACTTTCGAAATATGCATAAATCATTCGTTTATTGACTCCTGCCATCTTAGCAATCTCATCAACTCTGGCTCCCGCCAGTCCCTTATTGGCAAAAATCTCTTCCGCTGCCTCAAGAATTTTCTTTCTTGTTATATCGCCTTTTGTCATTACATAATTCCTCTCAAGTATTAAAATCTGATGCTTACTTCACCGCTTGACAGGGCAAATTTCTCCCCGTTTTCATCTTTTACTATGAGTCTGAACTCATCATCTATACCAACAACCTCAACAGCACATCTGTTGTCACCTTTAACGGCATAAACTTTTTTACCGATTATAAAAGAATGCTTTCTGTATTCATCGGCAAAATCTGCCGTTTCAAGTGTAGAATATATATCGGCAAATTCTTCCAAAATTGCATAGAGAAGCTTTTTTCTGAAATCTTCCGAAGGTTTTTCTTTCAAAATGCACCCCGCAATATCGCGAAGTTCATCGGGAAACTCACTGCTGTATATATTTACTCCAATACCCAAGACCACAAAAGAAAGTTCACTCTCATTTTTGGACGCACCTTCGGCAAGAATTCCGCACACCTTTTTCCCGTCCGAAAAAATGTCATAAACCCATTTTATATCCGCCGATATCCCGGCTGTTTTTTGAATTGCCCGACATACGGCAACCGCTGCCGCAGCTGTAATATAAAGCGTTTTTGAAGGAGAAATATCCGGCTTTAAAAGCAGCGAAAAATAAAGTCCGCTGTCAGGTGAATAAAAACTCCTTCCGAGTCTTCCCCTGCCTTCACTCTGACTGTCTGCCCAAATGACCAGCCCCTCATTTTCGCCGTGTTTCGCGCGGCTTTTGAGAAGCGTATTTGTTGAATCAACATTATCATAATGTTCTATTCTGTAAATAAGCTTTTCCATAAAACTCTTCGCTCCGTTCGAAAATTATATACATCTGTCTATATTACGCATTTTATCAAGCCTCAAAAGAAGCTTGTCAATTTTTTGTTTTTCTTCGCCGTCTTTAATTCTTCTGCCGGAATAATAATATTCTACGTTACCGCCGTTATTTTCAAGCAGATTTCTTTCCGAAAGAATATTCCTAAGATGTTTAACCGTCCCCGCACTGCCTTCAATAAATTCAGTGCCGGGCGGAAAAATCTTTGCATATGTATCTTTAAAATAATTAAAATGAGTACAGCCCAAAACCAATTCCGAATAATCCGAAAGATTATACCCTTCAAGTTCTTTTTTTAAATAAGCTTCAACCGCCGGAGAATCAAATTCTCCGTTCTCGGCAAAAGTTACAAGACCTGAAATCGGGTGAATGTCCACTTTTTTTTCGGTGTCTACGGCACATATTAAGTTTTTGAGCTTTGCTTCACGCGTTGTAAGAGGTGTTGCTATAACAAGAACACGTCCTCCGCCTTTATGTTCTACCGCCGGTTTTACGGCAGGCTCCATGCCGAGTATCGGAATTCTGTATTTTTCACGCAGGTATCCTATTGCAACGCTTGTTGCAGTATTGCATGCCACAACAATTGCTTTTACATCATGTGCCGTCAGAAACTGCACAGCATTATCAGCAAACTTTATGATTTGTTCCTTTGTCTTTGTGCCGTACGGGACATGGTCTACATCAGCATAATAAACATAATCTTCATTCGGAAGAATTGTTAAGGCACGGTTTAAAACCGCAAGCCCCCCTATCCCGCTGTCAAAAAAACCTATTTTCATTTAATAGCGCCCTCTTTCATCTTTTCAAAAGCAGCTTTTACATCCCCAAGCATATAAAGTGAACCAAATGCCAAAATACAGTCACATTCACTGTCCGAAAGAGCAAGTTTTACGGCATCTTCGATGCTTGGAGATATACATACATCGGAATTATATTTAATAATGCAATCAGCAAGCTTCTGCTCGGGAAGTGCCCGAGGAGAAGGGACTCTGCATACTGCAATTTTGTGCGCCAAAGGGGCAACCAAAGACATACATTTATCATATTCCTTATCTGCAAGCATACCGGTAATGAAAAATATTTTTCTCCCTTTTAAACATGTTTCAATTGCTTTTTTCAGTGCTTCAACTGCGGAAAAATTATGCGCTCCGTCTATTATAAAAAGCGGCTTTTCGGAAATTTTTTCAAAGCGGCCGCTCCATTTAACATCTGCAACACCCTGTTTTATAGAGTCTTCTGTTATAGAAAACCCTTTTTTTTGCAGCAGCTTAGCAGCACATACGGCAGTTGAAATATTAAATGTCATGTGTGCGCCGATAAGTGTGGTAAAGTATTTTTCACCATCAATCGAAAATTCGGTTCCCTCAAGACTCTCTGAAATAATTTCAGGAAATGCTGCAACAAAATATTCACAATTTCTTTCTATACAAATATTCTTTATAACACTGTCCGCCTCGCTGTATTCCTGCGGATATATAACAACACTGCATCCTGGCTTTATTATTCCGCACTTTTCATACGCAATCTCTTCCACAGTATCGCCGAGATATTCTGTATGGTCCCGACTTATTGATGTTATCACCGCAACCTCGGGCGAATCTATTACGTTTGTGGCATCAAGTCTGCCTCCGAGCCCGACTTCAAGCATCACGATATCGCATTTTTGTTCTGCAAACCAGTACAGTCCTATAGCGGTAACAATTTCAAACTCGGTTGGGTGGGTTAGCCCGTCTTTCTGCATTTTTTGACATTCCGCTCTGACAAGAGATGTAATACGCGCAAGATCATCATATGAAATCATTTTTCCGTTTACTTTCATTCTTTCACAAAAATCATAAATAAACGGAGATGTGTACATGCCGGTCTTGTAACCTGCTTTTTTAAGGATCTCTGCCAATGTGGAGGTCACTGTTCCTTTGCCGTTCGTACCGGCAACATGCACGAAACGAAGCTTCTTCTGAGGCTCACCGAGTCTCAGAAGAAGTTCTCTTATATTATTAAGTCCGAGCTTTGTCCCGATTTTTGAAGTATTATGAATAAAATCAAGAGCTTCATTGTAATTCAAATACAATCACCTACATATCAAGGCTTGAAATAACTTTCTGCAGCATTTCTTTATACTTTTCATATTTAGCCTTTTCTTCCTCAATAAGTTTTTCGGGCGCCTTTTTCAAAAATCCTTCATTTGAAAGTTTACCCTCCGAACGTTTAATCTCGGATTCAAGATTTGCTTTTTCTTTAAGAAGTCTTGTCGTTTCTTTCTCACGGTCGATAAGTTCTCCCTGAGGCATTAAAAGTTCCGCTCCGTGAACAATAACGGAAATTGCACCCTCAATATCCTTTTTGTCGGTTATTCTGACTTCTGTTGCATATGCAAGTTTTTTGAAGAAAGAAATACCCTTTTCAAAAAGCGCCGCATTGTGAGTCACAATTGTAAGTCTTGATTTCTTTGAAGGCGGAATATTCATTTCGGCTCTGGTATTTCTAATTCCGCGTATAGCGTCGCAAATTGTCTCTATATCCTCTTCATCCTGTTCAAAAACAAGTGACTTGTCAAATTCGGGCCACTTTGAAATTACAATGCTTTCTTCACCTGTAGGCAACGCACAGAAAATTTCTTCCGTAACGAAAGGCATAAACGGGTGTAAAAGCTTGAGCACTCCGCATAAAACATATGACAGTGTTTTTTCGGCATCTGTACGCGAAAGACACTCTTCGTCATAAAGACGTGGTTTTACAAGTTCTATATACCAATCGCAATATACATCCCAAATAAAGTCATAAAGCTTTGAAACGGCAACTCCGATATCAAAATTTTCAAGATTTTCCGTAACTTCGGCAACAAGCTTATTATACTTTGAAAGAACCCATTTATCCTCCGGAAGAGGATTTTCCGGAAGCTCGATTTTATCAATATTAAGATTCATCATAACAAATCTTGCCGCGTTCCAAAGCTTATTGGCAAAGTTTCTCGAAGCTTCAACTCTTTTATCCGAATACCTCATATCGTTTCCGGGTGAATTGCCTGTTGCAAGTGTAAATCTCAAAGCATCCGCGCCGTATTTTTCAATAACTTCAAGCGGATCTACACCGTTGCCTAAAGATTTGGACATTTTTCTGCCCTGGCTGTCACGAACAAGCCCGTGAATGAATACCTTATAAAACGGTACCGTACCTGTGTGTTCAAGACCCGAGAACATCATTCTCATAACCCAGAACGGGATAATGTCATAACCTGTTACAAGCACACTCGTAGGATAAAAATACTCAAGCTCGGGCGTTTTCTCGGGCCAGCCGAGCGTTGAAAACGGCCAAAGCGCAGATGAAAACCACGTATCGAGTGTATCCGGATCCTGGCGCATAGGCTTGCCGCATTTAGGACACATAACTTCGCCCTCTTCTTTTGTAACGGTAATTTCTCCGCAGTCATCGCAATAAAATGCGGGAATTCTGTGTCCCCACCAAAGCTGACGCGAAATACACCAGTCTCTTATATTCTCAAGCCAATGGAAATAAATTTTCTCAAAGTGCTCCGGAATAAATTCGGTTTTCTTTTCTTTTACAGCATCTATTGCAGGTTTAGCAAGCGGTGCCATTTTAACAAACCACTGTTTAGAGATTATCGGTTCAACGGTTGTTCCGCAGCGGT
Source organism: uncultured Eubacteriales bacterium (assembly GCA_900552775.1). Lineage (GTDB taxonomy): Bacteria > Bacillota > Clostridia > UMGS1883 > UMGS1540 > CALCLY01. The sequence goes on from USAP01000039.1 coordinate 5,126, forward strand.
AGCACTGACCTACATTGTGAACATGTTCTTCTGTTTTTACAAGAAGACCTTCATTTTCGAGATCCCGAAGCATTGCACGGCGGCATTCATATCTGTCCATGCCTTCGTATTTTCCGCAGTATGAGTTCATCGTAGCGTCATCGTTCATAACCTTAATTTGCTCAAGATTGTGTCTTAAGCCGACTTCAAAGTCGTTGGGGTCATGTGCCGGAGTAATTTTTACGCAGCCCGTTCCGAATTCCTTATCAACATATTCATCCGCTATAACAGGAATTTCACGTCCGACAAGCGGCAAAATAAGAGTTTTGCCGACAATACTCTTATATCTTTCATCATCCGGATTTACAGCAACGGCAGTATCGCCGAACATGGTTTCAGGTCTCGTTGTGGCGATTATAACATAATCGTCCGTTCCTTTAACCCGGTACTTAATGTGCCAGAAATGACCTTGCTGCTCAGCATGCTCAACTTCCGCATCCGAGAGAGCTGTTATGCAATGGGGGCACCAGTTTATTATTCTTGAGCCCTGATAAATGAGTCCCTTATTGTAGAGATTAACAAATACTTCTTTAACAGCTTTTGAACATCCTTCGTCCATGGTAAAGCGTTCTCTTTCCCAATCGCATGAAGAACCGAGTTTTTTAAGCTGATTTATAATTCTGCTGCCATATTGCTTTTTCCAATCCCATACTCTTTCGAGAAATTTTTCGCGTCCCAAGTCATGACGGGTCAAGCCTTCATTCTTGCGAAGCATTTCCTCAACCTTTATCTGTGTTGCAATACCCGCATGGTCTGTACCCGGTACCCACAAGGCACTGTAGCCCTGCATTCTTTTAAAACGAATCAGTATATCCTGAAGCGTTTCGTCAAGTGCATGTCCCATATGAAGCTGCCCCGTAACATTCGGAGGCGGAATTACAATTGTAAAAGGTTTTTTATTCTTATCTATTTGTGCATGAAAATATCCGTTTTCAACCCATTTGGAGTAAAGCTTATCTTCTACTTTAGAAGGGTCGTACGTTTTATCTATATTTTTATTCACCAAAATCACCGTCCCAATAATTTATCTCTGAACTCTGCCGGAGCCGTCGCCTTTCAAAAGATTTTCAACTTCAGAGACCGAGACGTGATTGAAGTCACCGGGGATAGTGTGTTTAAGAGCAGATGCCGCAGCCGCAAATTCTGCCGCGTCACTCATAGATTTTCCCGCTATCAGACCATAAATAAATCCGCTTGCGAAAGAATCCCCGCCGCCTACACGGTCAACAATGTGAATATTGTATTTTCTTGTGTGGTAGAAATCTTTGCCGTCATATACAGCAGCAGACCAGCCGTTGTCAAATGCGCTGAAACTTTCACGGAGAGTTGTTGCTATATATTTAAAGCCGAATTTATCTTTCATTTTCTTAAATACGTCTTTGTAGCCTTCTACGTTAAGTTCGCCTTTTGTAACATCTGTTGCTTCCGCTTTGAAGCCGAGTGTTTTTTCGGCGTCTTCTTCGTTACCGATACATACGTCAACATATTCGCAAAGACCCGGCATAATGCTCTGAGCTTTTTCGGGTGTCCAGAGTTTTTTTCTGAAGTTTAAGTCAATACTTGTGGTAATTCCCTTAGCTTTTGCAGCTTTCAGTGCACGAAGTGTAAGCTCTGCGCAATTGTCTGAAAGAGCCGGAGTTATTCCGGTTGTGTGGAACCATGTTGCACCGTCCAAAATAGCGTCAAAATCAAAATCATCAACGCTTGCTTCAGCAATCGCCGAATGAGCTCTGTCATAAAGAACCTGTGAAGGACGCATTGCAGCACCCATTTCAACATAATATGTTCCTATTCTGTCACCGCCGCGAACGATATTGTCTGTTTTAACGCCGTATCTTCTGAGGCTGTTTATTGCAGCCTGTCCCCATGCATTATCGGGAAGCTTTGTAACAAATTCGCCCTGAAGGCCGTAGTTTGTTACGGCAACAGCAACATTTGCCTCTCCTCCGCCGAATGTGAAATCAAGGTTATCACACTGCTCAAATCTCTTGTAATCGGGAGCCGTATATCTTGTCATTATCTCTCCGAATGTAACTACTTTCTGTTTCATAATTAATCTATCCTTTCATCAATTAAAAATTTACACGTTCAATTCAGCCGTAGCTTCAATTTCGTTTTTATATTTTTCAAGCGTCGGACGAACCGTTTCTCTCAAATATTCCATAGTCTGCGCAGGTGCTCTTCCGACATAGTCGGCAGGATTCATAATGCCTTGCAGCTCATCCAACGAAAGTCCGAACGACGGATCGTCCGCAATTCTCTGCAACAGGTCGCACTCACCGCCCTGTTCTTTTACAACAGCTCCGGCAGCCATTGAATGTCTGCGGATTTTCTCATGCAGTTCCTGTCTGTCTCCGCCTTTAAGCACAGCGTTCATCATAATATTTTCTGTTGCCATAAACGGAAGCTCGCGCATAATTCTTTGGTGAATAACTTTGTCATATACTACAAGTCCCGAAGCAACGTTCAAATAAATTTTCAGAACCGCATCAACTGCCAAAAAGCTTTCAGGCACACATATACGTTTATTTGCGGAGTCATCAAGTGTTCTCTCAAACCACTGTGTGGAAGCTGTAATTGCCGGATTCAGCGCACTTGAGATAACATAACGCGAAAGCGAACAAATTCTTTCGCTTCTCATCGGGTTTCTTTTATATGCCATTGCTGAAGAGCCTATTTGATTTTTTTCAAACGGTTCCTCAATTTCTTTAAGATTCTGAAGAAGTCTTAAGTCGTTTCCGAACTTGTATGCAGACTGTGCAATTGAACTCAGAACATTTAAAACGCGTGAATCAAGCTTACGCGGATATGTTTGTCCGGAAACGGCAAAAGCCGAATCAAAGCCCATTTTTTCAGCAATTTTTTTATCAAGCATTTTTACCTTTTCGTTATCTCCGCGGAAAAGTTCCAAAAAGCTTGCCTGCGTTCCGGTTGTTCCCTTTGAGCCGAGAGGTTTAATGGCCCTTAACACATCGTCAATTTCATCAAGATCCATCATAAGATCCTGAATCCAAAGACACGCGCGTTTGCCGACCGTTGTCAGCTGAGCCGGCTGAAAATGCGTAAATCCCATCGTAGGCAGATCTTTATACTTTTCCGCAAAATCAGCCAATGCGGCAATTACACTCACAAGACGCTTTCTGACCAGAATCAGCGCTTCATGCATCAAAATTATATCGGTATTGTCACCGACATAGCAGCTTGTTGCTCCCAAATGAATTATGGGTTTTGCTTTCGGGCACTGAACCCCATACGCATAGACATGTGACATAACATCATGTCTTACAAGCTTTTCACGTTCTCGTGCCACGTCAAAATTAATGTCATCTTTATATTTCCTGAGTTCTTCAATCTGCTCTTCGGAAATGGGAAGTCCCAGTTCCTTTTCCGCCTCTGCAAGAGCAATCCAAAGTTTTCTCCATGTTTTAAACTTTTTATCGGGAGAAAAAATATACTGCATCTCGGCGCTTGCATATCTTGAATTTAACGGCGTTTCATAAGTATTGTGCATGTTTTTCTCCAATCTTACATTTTGGGTAAAATTTCATTTAAAAGCTTATTTATCATTGCGGGATTAGCCTTGCCTTTTGAAGCACGCATTATCTGCCCTGTAAGGAATCCCATTGCCTGCTTTTTGCCGGCTTTGAAATCCTCAATTGCTTTCGGGTTAGCTGCTATAACTTCTTCAACCATTTTTGTTATGGCACCCTCATCATTTATCTGAACAAGACCTTTTTCTTCGACAATTTGAGTCGGCGCTTTTGTTTCATCAAACATTACGGGCAAAACTTTCTTGGCAATTGTACCGCTTATTGTTCCCTTATCTATAAGCGAGATGAGTTCGGCAAGTTCTTTGCCGCCGAACGGAATCTCTTCGGGCTCAATCTGACGTTCATTCAAAATCTTTGAAATGTCACCCAAAATCCAGTTCGCACTTTCCTTTGCCGGCGCTCCGGCTTCGATAGCCGCATCAAGCAAATCCGAAAGTCCTTTTGCAGCACTTATAAGATTTGCATCATACTCGGGAAGACCGAGTTTTTCCGTATATCTTTTGAATTTCTCACGTGGAAGCTCAGGCAGAGACTCGCGGACTCTTTCAATCCATTCGTCGGAAATAATTATGGGCATTAAGTCCGGCTCCGGGAAATAACGGTAATCCTGTGCTTCTTCTTTTGTTCTCATTATGGTAGAAACACCCTTGACATCATCCCAGCGTCTTGTTTCCTGTTCAACCGTGCCGCCTGATTCCAAAAGTGCGATCTGACGTTTCTGCTCATACTGCATGCAGCGGTATGCAGCGGAAAAAGAGTTTACATTTTTATGCTCGCTTCTAATTCCGAACTCTTTTTGTCCTTCGGGACGGATAGAGAGGTTTATATCGCATCTTAAAGAGCCTTCCTGCATTTTGCAGTCGGAAACACCTACGCATTTTAAAATTGCGCGAACCGATTCCAAAAATGCCAGAGCCTCCTCGGGCGAGCTCATATCAGGTTCCGATACAATTTCTATAAGCGGAACGCCGCCGCGGTTATAGTCAACACGTGAAAAATTACCGTATTCCGCATGCACGAGTTTTCCGGCATCTTCTTCAATATGTATACGTGTAAGACCTATTTTCTTTATGCCGTTTTCCGTTTCTATCGGCACATAGCCGTTTTTGCATATAGGCAAATCAAACTGCGAAATCTGATAAGCCTTTGGAAGATCGGGATAAAAATAATTTTTTCTGTCCTGCTTGGAAAAATGAGAAATTTCACAATTCATTGCAAGACCGGCTTTCATGCAATACTCCACTACCTTCTTGTTAAGCACCGGAAGTACGCCCGGCAGTCCTATGCATACGGGACAGCATCGAGTATTTTCATCTCCGCCGAATTCGTTAGCGCAGCTGCAATAAATTTTTGTGTTTGTTGCAAGCTCCGAATGTATTTCAAGACCTATGACGGTTTCATATTTCATTATTCTGCACCTCCGAGTACGGGTTTAATTTTTGTATATCCGCTGTCGCTTTCAAGCGCATGAGCCGCATGCATAACAGCCGCATCGCCCATTGCCTTTCCGATAATCTGAACACCTATGGGAAGTCCTTTGCTGTCTGTTCCGAAAGGAAGTGACATTGCCGGCAAACCTGCTATGTTAATGGAAACGGTACAGATATCAGCCGCATACATCGTAAGAGGATCATCACTTTTCTCTCCGAATTTCCAAGCCGTATCCGGCGATGTCGGAGCAAGCAAAACATCATATTTTTCAAAAGCCGCGTTAAAATCATCTCTGATAAGAGTTCTTACCTGCTGTGCTTTCTTATAATATGCATCGTAATATCCTGAGCTCAAAACAAATGTTCCAAGCATAATACGTCTTTTAACTTCGTCTCCGAATCCTTCACTTCTCGTTTTGAAATATACATCGTCAAGTTCATTGCAGTCTTTGGCGCGGTATCCGAAACGTATACCGTCATAACGCGCAAGGTTTGAGCTCGCTTCGGCAGACGAAATCATGTAATAAGTTGGAAGCGCATACTGCATCATTGAAAGGGAGCACTCGGAAACCTCCGCACCCATTGCCTCATACATTTTGGCAGCTTTTAAAACCGCTTCGCGCACTTCGGGTTTTATACCTTCTCCTATATATTCTTTGGGAATACCGATTTTAAGACCTTTTACATCGCCTGTAAGTGCTTTTGTAAAATCTTCATAACCTACGGGAAGAGACGTTGAGTCTCTTTCATCATGACCGGCAATCGAATTCATAACAAGAGCGCAGTCGCGCACATCCTTTGTAAACGTGCCTATCTGATCAAGCGAGGAAGCAAATGCAACAAGACCGAATCTTGAAACTCTGCCGTATGTAGGCTTAAAGCCGACAACACCGCACAAAGATGCGGGCTGACGAATAGAACCGCCCGTATCGCTTCCCAAGGCAAACACGGCTTCGTCCGCAGATACAACGGCAGCACTGCCGCCGGACGAACCGCCCGGAACACATTCTGTGTTAAACGGGTTTTTTGTTTTCTTAAAACGGGAATTTTCTGTAGAAGAACCCATTGCGAATTCATCCATATTGGTTTTCCCGACCATAATGCTGTCAGCAAGCTTTTCAGCAACCGTAGCATTATACGGCGGTTTGAAATTATAAAGCATTTTTGATGCACATGTTGTCTGAACATCTTTTGTACAAATGTTATCTTTGATTCCGACAGGTATTCCCGCAAGAGGCGAAAGTTCCTCCCCTGAAGCAATTTTCTTGTCTATCTCCTCAGCGTGTTTTAATGCGTCTTCATGAAAAACGGCGAGATATCCGTCCACCATGTTTTCAACTTTATCAATTCTGTCAAGCTGACTTTTTGTAAGTTCTGCCGCCGAGATTTCTTTTTTCGCAAGCATGTCGGAAAGTTCATGTGCGGTAAGTTTAAAAAGATTATCCATAACGTCCTCCTATTATTCAACTGTTTTCGGGACAAGGAAACAGCTTTCGTCTGCTTCCGCCGCATTTTTAAGTATTTCCGCCGTCGGATATGAAGGCTTTGCCACATCTTCGCGGAACACATTTGAGCTTGTCCCCACATGCATAGTCGGAGAAATATTTGAAACATCAAGCTCTGAAAGCTTTTGAGCGAAATCCAATATTCCGCTCATTTCTCCCGATAAACGGGATTTTTCTTCATCAGAAAGATTTAGTCTTGCAAGCTTTGCAAGGTGCTCAATCTCTTTTATTGTAATACCCATATTAACCTCCGTTAAAATTATACTTATTTTATTAT
>USAP01000040.1 GCA_900552775.1 uncultured Eubacteriales bacterium
CTTGCCGCCTACTTTCTGCCGTTGCAGAGCAAACACCATATCGGGAGTTCTTTCAAAAAATCCAATATCTTTTTTCCAACTCATACCGCATTTACAATGTTGTAATCCGATGAATTGCTGTTTCATTTTATGTCCGCAATTCGGGCATATTTTATTACTTGCACCCATTTTTATGCTCCGTTCCTAATATATGCTTTTATCATATCACAAGAATGCAGAGAAAGCAACCATTTGCGGCTGCTTTCTCCCTTTTGCACAAAGGTTATTTCACCCAAGTTTCGGAATTATCGTGTGTGTTTGCAAGGTGTGTGTTGCTTGCCTCTGCTATCGCATAAAACGCCCAATGCAAATTGTTTTTAAGGTCGGTAAACTTATTGAGCAACGAAAGATTTTTATTGATATATCCCTCGTCAGCAATTCTGCCGGTTGCCTTGTTTACGACGGTTACGACCTCCGCACGGGTAATAGCGTTATCGCCTTTGAATGAGCCGTCAGCATAGCCGTTGAGCCAGCCGACATTTTTAGCGTAGGCAATGTCGCTATATGCCCAATAGCCTTTTTCGACATCGGTATATTTTACGGTGTAGCCGTCCTTTTTAACTTCGTTGAATAAAGCGTTAAACCTAACTGCCATAGCCACAAACTCGGCTCTTGTTACGCTTTCGTTCGGCTTAAATGTGTTATCGGAATATCCTTTGATGATACCGTATTTTTCAAGATAGCCGACCTCTTTTACGAACCAATCTTTTGTTGAAATATCATTGAATGTCGCTTTGCCGCTGATGTTTTCACCTTTTTTCTCGGAAATCAGCCTTGCGAATATTGCCGCAGCTTCGGCACGGCTCATATTATTATCCGGTCGGAATGTTCCGTCCGCATAACCGAAAATATATGCTTTATGTTCTGATGCCGGAAGTATCAGCATACCGCTTTTATCGGTTGTGCCTGTTGCTTCGCCATTGTTTCTGTCTTTGAGCGTTACAGAGGTTTCGGCTTTTGCATTGCCTTTGTTGTCGGTTACGGTTATTGTATAGAAATTTCCGTTATCAAGCATTTTGCCGTTCGGCAGGGTAATTGTAACATTGCCCTTGCTGTCCGTACTCTTTGAGAAGTTTGTAACAGCTTTCCCGTCCTTATCGGTAATTTTAATATTTATGACATTGCTTGAATAACTGCTGCCGCCACCGCCGCCGTTACCACGACTGCCGCCACCGCCGGAAGATGAGCCGCCGCCCGATGATTTAACGGGAAGTGTAACCTTGCCGTTTGCGTCTGTTGTTCCTGTTTTTTCGGTTGTTTTATCCTTAATGGTAACAGATACACCTTTTACGGCTTTGTTATCCTTATCGTTGACTGTAACTGTTGTCTGATTTGAGGTAGTTAAAGTCTTATCATCGGGAAGTGTAACGGTAATTTTTCCGTCCCTAATTTCAATAAAGGCATTTTCGATTTTGCCATTTGTGTCCTCAACCGTGATGTTGTATTCAGTTTTGGTTTCCTCGGTATCGGTCTTGCCATCACCGTCTGTATCTTTGCCCGGTGTGGTTTCGGAAATATCTGTTTTACCGTCTTTATCAGTTATACCCTCGGAAGTCGGAGGAAGAATAACAATTCCATCCTTGTCGGTTATCCCTGTCAAAGATTTTGTTTCAATACCCTCAACGGCTTTTTCGGAAACAATAACACTCATATCCTTTACAGCCGTATTATCCGCCTTGTTTGATACAGTTACGATAATTCTGTTCGCATAATCAAACTTTACACCTTCGGGTAATTCAACAGAAATGTTTTCTGCCGATTTAACGCTGCCGTCCTCATTTTTGATTTCCGCATTATGTTTGATATGTGCCTTTTCAATAGCTCCGACAGTATTTTTCACTGTTACAATATATCCGTCAACTTCGCCGTAGCCGTTGAAATCGGTAACATCAATGTTTGTCGGCGGCACGGTTGCTTTTCCGTTTTCGTCCGTAACATCAACCGCTGCTTTTGCTTCACCCTCGGCTGCGGTTTCAGAGATTACAACGGTCATATCTTTAACAGGCTTATCCTCGCTATCGGTAATTGTAGCCGTTATGCGATTATCAATGTCAATCATAACACCATCGGGAAGCATAACATTTATCTGTCCCTCACCGATAGTAACAAAAGCATTTTCGATAGGCTTTGTTTCGTCTGTAATTAAAACATTGTAGCCGTTGACTTTTGCTTTACCCTCACTATCGGTAATATCCTCCGAAAGCGGCGGCACAACCATTTTTCCGTTTTCGTCAGTTTTGTCTGTCAAGCTCTTTTCCGCAGTGTCCGAAACGGTAACGGAAATGTCTTTCAAAGGATTTCCGTCCTTGTCGGTTACGGTTACTGTAATGCGGTTTGCGTAGTCAATGCTTGTTTCGTCCGGCAATGTTACCGAGATTGTGCTGTCATCATTCAGCTTTACAAAAACATTTTCGATAGCTCCGTTTTCGTCATTGACAAACACATACATTCCGTCAATGCGTACCTTGCCTGTGTCGTCTGTAAATCCGTCCTTTGCTGTCGGCAATGTAATTTTTCCGAACATATCGGTTACGCCTTTTTCGATGTAGTCCGCATCTCCTAATGTAATTACCGTAACACCCTGCTGCGGCTGTCCATGCTGGTCTGTAACAGTTATAATAACAGGATATTCACTTGTCGGCTTAATTCCCTCCGGCAAGTCAACTACAATATTATTGCTCTCACCAATGTAAACCTCACAATTCGGAATAACGACATTCATTTTGTCTGTAGCCTTTACGACAAATGTGTTTTTCTTATCCTCATCATCTTTGCCGACCGTACCGCTGTTATCGCCGGTAGAGGTTTTGTTGTTCGGCACTTTGAGCTGACCGTTTTCGTCAGTTTTTCCCGTTGCTGCGTTATTATTTTCATCATAGACAAAAATCTGCAACGCTGATTTCGGCTGCTGTGAATCTGTGTTCATTGCAGTTATAATGGTTTGGTCTGCATAATCAAGCAGTCTGCCGCTTGGCAATTTGATAGTTACATTATCATTGATGTCAATGCTGATTTCACTATCAAAAATCGGTTTCCCGTTTGCGTTGGTTACAAGGATAGAAAAATCTCCGACTTTGGAATTGCCGTCCTCGTCCGTGCGGTCTTTTTCAACTAACTGCGGAATTGCTGCTCTTGATAAAACTTCACCACAAGTTATGCACTCAATGTGCTTTTCTCCGGCGTGTTCGATTGTAGCAGGCTCGTCAATTATCCAATCAGACGGTTTATGCCCTGTCATATCCTTGTAATCAGCCGTATAAGTTTTACCGCAAATTTCGCAAGTATATACGGTATAACCCGATGCCGTACAAGTCGGCTCGGTTACATCGGCAATATAGCTGTGACTGATTTTATCGGTGTAATCGCTGATATATTTATCATCACAATTTTTGCACTCATATACCGTATATCCGAGAGCCGTGCAAGTCGGAGCAGTTACGGTCTTTTTGTAGTCGTGAGCAGCTTTGTCAACATAATCAGCCTTATAGCTATCGCCGCAGCTTTCACAGGTGTAGATTGTATATCCCATTTCTGTGCAAGTCGGAGCGACTACCGTTTTCTTGTAGGTGTGCTTTTCACAGTCGGTTAAATCCCCGATATACTCTTTGCCGCAGTCGGGGCAAGTGTAAACGGTATAACCGTGTTCGGTGCAAGTAGGAGGAACAACCTTTTTGTCATAATTATGTTCTGTCTTATCGGTATAATCCGCAACATAGGTATCGCCGCATTCGGCACAGGTATAGGTTGTAAACCCAAATTCCGTACAAGTCGGTTTTGTGATTTCTGCTTTGTAGTCGTGCTGTAATTTGTCTGTATAATCTGCTGTGAATTTATCTCCACAAGCCGTACACTCATAATCGGTATAGCCCATTGTTGTGCAAGTGGAGGGAGTAACTGTTTTATGATAATGATGTTCGATTTTGTCCGTATAGTTACCGTTATAGGTGTCCTTACAGTCTTTACACTCAAAAATGGTGTAACCCATTTCGGTACAAGTCGGAGCAACTATCTTTTCGGAATAATTATGTCCTGTGGGGAGCGCTAAAACCGTACCGCACTTTTCACAGGTTTGCGGCTCCGTGCAGGTAGCAGCCTCGCCCGGTGTATGTCCCGTTGCGGATTCCGCTTTAATCATCTTTTCCGAGCAGTTTTTGCAGTTATATTCAATAACACCCTCAGAGGTGCAGGAGGAAGATGTGATTGTGTGTCCCTCGTCCCATTCGTGTCCGGTAGGCTCTGTGTAATCCGATACAAATGTCTGTCCGCACATAGTACAAGTCGATGTTGTATAGCCTTTATCGGTGCAAGTCGGCTCTTTGGTGATACGCTCATAAGCGTGTGAAATAATCGGCGTCATATCGGTTATATATGAATTGCCGCAGATTTCGCAAATATGATTTGTATAACCAACACTTCTGCAAGTCGGCTGCACATTTTCGGTCTTGTATTTATGCTCGCCGACGGGAGTGGTTTCCTCATAAAAGCTGCCGCACTTATCACACAAATTGAGCTTTAAGCCGCCCTGTTTGCAAGTCGCTTCACGAATTGTAATTGCCTTATAATTATGTCCGGTCGCTTTGGTGTAATTTCTCTTGTCAAGATTTCCGCAGCCGTCGCATTGCCAGCGTTCATAACCGAGGTTATCGCAAGAGGGAGCAACGGTTTCAAGGTATCGGTAATCGTGTTCGTGCTTTTCGGGAAGTACAATAACCGTTCCGCCGTTGTTATCGTCCTTTTTGTCCTCCAGCAGCCACACATACGATACGCCGTTTTCAACCATTGTTTCACCGCCGTATTTATATGAGATTTCATAATATACGGGGTAATATCCGGCTTTGGTGTAATTCGGTGCGGAGGTCATATAGCAGTCGGAGGCGGTTTTGCCGTAACGGATTTTTGTATGCACACCGCTGTCGGATAAATCGGATACACTTACCGTATGTGCGTCACCGTCCGCCGTTCCGTAATAGGACGATACAACCGACTTTGCCGCAACATATTCGCTTGTGGTATAACCGCAGTCATTGCACTTTTCCGTGAGATAAAAGCGGTTGTTGCCGATCTGTCCGTCAACCGTGCTTGAAAGGTCGTGCGACTCTTTCTTGATATTAGCCTTTGCATAAGTACCTTTGCAGAATTGGCAGTATTCGCCTTTCTTTAATACGGTTGTGTGCTGATGTTCGTCATATAACTCGTAAGTCGTATTATCAAAGTCGATAAAAAAGTTGTGGTCGCAGGAGTTCAAGCCGTAAACATTGTTGTTAAAGTTATATGCACCCGAACCGTCAACTGAGTTAATTGTGCCGCAAGTCTGGCACACAGACTTTGTGTAATGATACCCCGTATAGCTTGCGTCCACGCCCGGAGTACCGCTGTCCGTGTTGCCTTTTTTCTTGCCCTCGATGTCATACCCGTCTGACCACTTAACACCGTGATTCATAGCGGTCTGTCCCGATTTGGTGTATTCGGGTACACGGTAGGTTAAAACGGTTGTGTGCTTATTGCATACCGGGCACCACTGTGTTTCATAGGTTACGGTTGCATTCATATCAAGCTCATTGGTTCTGTTATTTGTTTTCAGCCAATTATCCGCCGGATCTTCATAATCGCTTTTCTGTGCCGCAAATACCGACACGGGGAGTGTGCCTGCAACAAGAATAACTGCAAGCAGCATTGAAATAACCGATTTCATAGAAAAATGTTTGGTTTTCATAGAATAAAATTCTCCTTTACAAATTTATAGTTTGGTTTATACATTACGAAAAGCCGCCATATTTACGGCGGCTCTCGGTAGCGTGGTTGTGTAATGTTCATTTACTCTCTGCCTTTCCGGTTTTTCTTTTTGCGTTTTTTCTGCTGCGGCTGCTTGTGTTGTATAGCTTTTTCCTTTTCGGGAGCAGGCTTTTTCTTTTCTTCCAAATCAGCCTTTATGTCCTCAATCTTCTTTCTGACCGAGGGTTTAATACCGCTGTCCGTTTTTGCCGTATCCTCGAATGAGATAGATTTGCTCCCGTGCAGATTTTCGTTTATTCTCTCCGCACGGGACGGACGGTTTTTTGAGTTTTCGTCCTTTGTATTATCCGATGTAACCTCCGTCTGTTCGGGGACTTCCGGTTCAATTTCGTGTTCCGTTGCGGAATATCCGAGCTTTTCCATAATGTAATTAAGCCGGGGTATATCGTCTTGAAATGCAATAACATCGCATAAGCCGTTATCATTTGTCTTGTCTGCAACAGGACGGTACATTATCCCGTAATTTTTCGCTTCAGCATTAAATTTTTTGAGGTCAGCTTCTTTTATCTGCATAATACAAAGCTGTTTGCCCGTTTTAAGCATTTGCTTTAATTTTGCGACGCCCTCCGTTTTGCCGTCATCATTTGCAAGCGCCATAACGATTGCCGCAAGGTTTTTTACACCGAGGGCGGTTAGCTTGACCGCCGATTCGGTCATTTGTATAGCTTCTTTCGCCATTAAATCAGCGACTTCTCCGCTTGTGTTCATTCTCTCTCAACTCCTTGTCTGCCTGTTTCTGCAAAGCGAGCGCCTGCCGTTTTTTCTCGGCAATTTTATACGAATCCTTAAATATTGCTTTGCACAGTCTGATTTCTTTTCGGAGTTCGTTAAGCTCCGTATTGATTTCTTTTGCTTGGTCTTTGACCTCATCACAATTTTCATCAGTCCTTTCTTCATATAATTTTTTACGCCGTATAATTAAAATCTCAACTTCGGTTTCTTTGTCCTTTTGGTATTTATGCAAATCTTCGCCCGTTTCGATATTATGCGTGAACAAAAATTTGAATTGCTTTTGATAGCGGTCAAACTTAATCATTTCATCACGCATAAAAAATGACACCCTTTGAGGTGTCTGCTTACGCTGAATTTTTTTGAATAAATAGAGGTAGTGGAAGTAGAGGGCAACAAAGCCTTTTAACTTTTTGCCCTTTACATCTTTAATGTTACCTCTGAATTTGTACTGCTTTTTGGGTATTTCGGACGGTGCGGCGGTGATAATACCGTTTCGGGTTGCGATTATCCTTTCCAAAATCTCTGCTTCGCTGTATCCCTTACCGAGATTATCAAGCCTCATCGGGTGCTTTGCATTTGGTGCGATTATTGAGGTGTGCTTTATGTTCGGACCTTTGCGGTGAATGACAAAGCCACGCTTTTTTAAGTTCTGCCAAAACTGCTCCATTGTGTATGAGCATTTTATAATTTCGTCAATATCACGGCGGATACTGCCACGAATGGTCGGTCTGCCTTCCTTTAACGCAAGCCATTCCGCATAGTGCATACCTCGCCGCTGCGGATGCTCGATTACCGAAAGACAGTTTTCAATACAAATAGCATCCGATATTCCTCGAATGTCTACAAAGTAGTCCTTGAAATTATTTCGGTATTTGTAGCCGTCCGTATAGGATACGGAATTTATAATCAGATGATTATGCAAGTGCTTATGGTCAAGATGAGTTGCAACGACCACTTCGTATTTATCTGCAAACAAACGCTCCGCAAGTTCAAGTCCGCATTTGTGAGCGACCTCCGGCGTTGTTTCAAAATCCTTGAATGACTGCACCAAATGATACGCAAGTACAGCGTTTTTATGTCCTGCCTTTCCGAAAAACTCCTGTGTGTCTATCATATCAGCATATGGGTTATCCGTCGTGCAGTTATATGCTTTGACATAAAGGCAATTTTCGGTCTTGTCCTCATTTTTGATATACTTGATTACGCCCTCGACCGCATCAATGTCGGGTTTTATACTTGTCTTTTCGGGATTTGCAATATAGTTAAGACTTGAATCGAGCCTTGATTTAACCGTCCATATTTTCGTAATTGCCATTATCGGACGCTCCTCACCAGACGCATAATATCGTTTTGCATTTGCAGCACAGTTTCAATTTTATCCTCCGAGATACGATGCTCTGCATTTGCGATATGTGCTATCTGATTTATGTTGTTTCCGATAGCGTTTATCTCACGAAGCAGTTTTACATATTCATCGGGCGGACGGGGGCGAATAATATTGCCCATAATCAGCTTGCGAATATATGGCTCCATTTTTAAGGCACAAGCAGCAGCTTGTGCTTTCAAGTGTTCTTTCTCTTTTGGGGAAAGACGCACCAATACAGCAGTATTTCTATCCATTAGAAATCACCTCTTTTCTTTTAGCCGTACGGCGGGGTATTAGGGGCATTGCCACTAACAAGCGGGCGTTTTGATAGCAAAATGCCGTGCTTGCTAATACAAATGCTCCGCATTTGCCCCGTCCGCCTTCGGCGTTATACTTTCCGCCGGGAAAGCTTCCTTTACATTCCGCATTCGTCCTTGCAGGGACAGTTTTTCAAGAGAGCGCACAAACGCTTCTCTGTTGTAATTGGTGTTCATTTTTGATTACCTCATCTTTCATAAATTTTTGTATCAAAAAAGCCTGCCATATGGGCAGACTGATTTGCGTGTGTTTATTTGCGTTTTTTGTATGTTCCGCAGGCATTCTTTATGTGGTTGTAATCATCATAGGTGATTTCTCCACGCATTAACGCCTGCCGAGCTTCATACACCTTTTTCAAGTGTCGGTTTACGGTCTTGCAGTTATCGGGGAACGACAGCGATACGACATCTCCGTTTTTGCTCCAATTAAGTCCGTAAAGCATATCAATCTTAAAAATTGTGTGGAGCGTTTCAAGCTCGGAATCGACAGACAGCCTTGATATTGCAAACCTGTGTATGCCGAGCAACCTTGCCAGCTTTGCGGTAATCTGCGGTTTTGCGTAAATTCGCTCTCCTTCGTACTGTCCTATGCGTGTCCCTGCGGTCTTTTTCGCAAAGCCGACCTTTTCGCCGAGTTCCGACTGCGACAAGCCGTTATATTGTCTGCACAGCTTTATCGTTCTTCCTATGGGTTTTGGTTTTTTGTTATTCATTTATCATCATTCCTTTCATATTTTCGGGCATAAAAAAACCGACAAGATTTCTCCTGCCGGTTATGCCGATTATTTTATTATCTTTGCATATCATCGTGTTTTTTTGACTTTTCTTTTAATTTATTTAAGGAAAAATCAATGATACGCTCTTTTCTTGCCGTGAGCATTGTTTTGTAAAACTCCTTTTGAAGCTCTGTTATGGTAGGCGTATTGTCTATAATTTCATAGATTTTCTTCATATCAATACGGCTTGCTATCCGTTTGAGAGCCTTGTTACAGTCCGGAAATTTACCCTCCGACAAAAATTTGAAGTAATTTATCTTTTTGCCGTTATAGGTTACAGCAGATAACGGTATATCGAAAATCCTGTGATTAAGCTCATTTTTGTCGCTTAATATCTTCTTCATTAAGTCCTCGTCCGCCTGCGGGTAAAGGCTGCTGCCGCAATCAAATACCGGGGCGAGCGTTACTTCATCGGTAGCGTTGTTATATAAAAATCCCCAATTTCCGTTGTGTCTGTCCCAATTTCCTATCAGAGCGTCCACGATAAACATATCCCAAAACCTTGTTTTAAGTGTTTCGGAATCCATCGCTGTTTGTTCGTCAATGGTTGATAAAATATCTGCAAGCTCCGTGCCGTAACCGTTTCTTTCGGAGTCAATGATACGGTTTTTGAGCGATGCAAAATCTTGAAGCGTTATCCCTTGCGAGGTAAAATCCTTGCAGGCAACAACAACTTTTTCCTTGCCCTTGCTTGTGTAGGTTCCGATAACCGTTTCCTGTACGGGTATTCCCACAGACTCAAAAACCTTGCAGCCGATGTATTCGCTGATACAGCTGTTTGTATAGCTCATTTCCTTATTTATTGTAGGGAACGGCGGAAATTTCAGCATATATTGCTCGCCGTTATACAAAACCGAAATTTTACCGCCGTTGGCTCCGGCATAAGTTTTGTTTTTTTGCACCGCATTTGTAAAGTCTATCATATATCATCCTGCCTTTCCATTCTTAAATATTTACGCCGTAAGTACCACGCTTGCTCACTTGAAATGAGGTTTTCAACCTCTGCGGAATTTATATCGGCGTTTAGCTCGCACCAGCATATATCCCAATGATAATCCTTTTCGCCGCTGTCTACAATTTTCCACGATTTTTTCATTCGTTCAAGCGATTCTGCGAGGTTCTTCGGCAGTCCGCACTCAAAGTGCGTTTCGTCCGTCGGCATACCTGTTTCAGAGCTGTATTCGCCGTTTTCAAGCTCCATTATATCCTCCATAGAGCAGTTCAAGGCTTTTGCTATCTGCTGTACGGTTTTTGCATTGCACTTTTGAATGGAGGTTTTCCCCGAACATATATCGATAACGGTTGTTTTCGGTACGCCGCTTATCTTTGAAAGCTGATACTTCGTAATATTTTCGCTGTCGAGTAAATTCTGTAATGTCATTTTCAGCACCGTCCTTTCAACATTATTATACATATAGTATATCGGAATACCGACCTTTTGTCAATATGCACGGAGCTTTTTCATCAATATGCACTATGATTTTTTACCTTGCCATAGCGTATTCACGCTTTTGCTGCGGCACTTCTGCATCGGAAACATCGGTGTCGATAACATTATCGTCCTTTTTATCCATTTTGAGCAGCGCTTCAACTGCGGCAAGGCGTTTTGTTTTTTCCTGCAATTCTGCCTCCTGCGGAAACGCCCGTTTTGCTTCAACCTTTGCGGTTTCGTACTGCGTATTGGTGTTCGCAAGCTCCTCTTTGGATATTTCAAGCCTTTTTTCAAGACCGTCGATAGCGTTGTCGATACGCTGAATATTACCGAATACATCTGTTCCAAGCTCCACTTTATGCGAAAGCTCATTTTTGAGCGACACATAAAACTGCTTTTGAAAGCTGTCAAACGATAATTCCATAGAAAAACCTCGGTAGTCACCGATGTTCACCGGCTCTTCCGAGGTCATTTTCTTGCAGCGTTCAATGAGTGCGTTACCCGCTTTTTCCTTTTCAAAATATCCAAACCCGTCAATCGTCATTGTGTTGAATTTATCCTCAGCCTTCGGATACTGCTTGACTGTTTCAATATCCTTTTCAAGACCTTTAATTCTTGCTGCGATTTCCGCAATTTGTTTGGGGTAGAATTTCACAACCTTATCTTCGAGGTCGTAAATCTGCGACATAAAGGACGATTTTATCAGCTTCAGCTTGGATACCTCCATATCAAGCTCCATTTTCTCCTTGATGTGCGGATTGCCTGTCGAAAGTGCCTTTATCTCCGCAAAAGACAGGGCGGTTGGGTCTATATCGTCCGCAACTCTGACGGGAGATTTTGAAGTAAATATCTGCGATATAAACTTCTGTTTCTGCTCAACGGTCTGGTCGGGTAGGTCAGCGGCATTGCTGCCGCTTTCCCCCCTAAGAACCGTACGTGAGCGTTTCCACTCATACGGCTCAAGCTTTTATAAGTCCTCTTGTTGCATTTTGAGAACCGACTTACCATTACTCATTTTCCTGTAGCATTCGGGGTGGACCATTGAACGATTTCCGTTTATACCTTTTTGTATTCTGAAATCTGTTTCAACTGTAATTTTTATTCCACATAAACTACAGCACCCTTTTTGTTCTTTCCAAATTTTTGTCAATATTTTTCTACCCTTAATATTATTTAGCATTTGATGTTCCTCTCGCTGAACAAAATAGTCTTGCCATTTCTCATCAAAAGGATTTGCTTCTGATTTAATCTTAGTAAAGCGTCTGATGTCTGTATCGGTGGCATATATCAGTTTGATGTAATCGTCTGTATTTCCCTTAATCGGAACGCTGAATGACCATGTCCTTTTGCCT
>USAP01000041.1 GCA_900552775.1 uncultured Eubacteriales bacterium
AAAACGAAACGCCTGGCGCTTTCCAGAATAAAGCGTGTTTTGCTCAATATTCTCATTAAAAATAACATTTCACTTGAATGCAAACCTTCTTATTTGCGTGTGCTTGCTTTAAATCCCGTCGGAGCAGAGTATCTGAAACAGCTCAAAAAACACACTCCCTTACCGATTATAACAAAGCCCGCCGCCTACAAAGACGATGATTTAATATGGGAATCGGAACTTACGGCAAGTGAAATCCGCAATATAATAACGCACGGGAAATCGGATTTAATGCTTTCACCGATTTTTATCAAATAAAAGTTCCGAAATGTTATGTTAAAATAGATATGTTACAATAAAAAAAGACAACAACCCGAAAAAGTGATATAATAGTTTTCGACCAAAAAAACAAATCACGAAAGAAGATTGTTGTAATACATCATTGACAAATCTACACAACTACAGAAACTCAAATTAAATAAATGTTGACACACCGCTTAAATATTGGTATAATATAATTTGGTGTTATTTGAAACTGGGTTTTTAAGTCCCGTTTAAATGTGTTTTTTGCACTCTATCGTATCTTTATATTTTTATCTTTTCCGCAGGTACGTAGAAATAACTATTACAGAAATTGCCGCAGCGGAACGGCAGATAGGAGATAAGTTATGGCCAGAAAAATGAAAACAATGGACGGTAATAACGCAGCCGCTTGGGCTTCATACGCCTTCACGGATGTTGCTGCAATTTACCCCATCACCCCATCTTCGGTTATGGCAGAAGTAACGGATGAATGGGCAGTTGACAAGAAAGAAAACATTTTCGGACAGCCCGTAAAGGTTGTTGAAATGCAGTCAGAAGCAGGTGCCGCAGGTGCGGTGCACGGTTCTTTGGGAGCAGGTGCTCTCACAACAACGTACACAGCTTCTCAGGGTCTCCTTCTTATGATTCCGAATATGTACAAAATTGCAGGCGAACAGCTTCCTTCGGTTATTCATGTAAGCGCTCGCTGCGTAGCTTCCCATGCTCTTAACATATTCGGAGATCATTCCGATGTTATGGCTTGCCGTCAGACAGGTTATGCAATGCTTTGTTCCAACAGTCCTCAGGAGGTTATGGATCTCGGTGCGGTTGCACACCTTGCCGCAATAAAAGGAAAAGTTCCTTTCCTCCATTTCTTTGACGGCTTCAGAACTTCACATGAAATTGACAAAATCGAAGTTTGGGACTATGAGGACCTTAAGGAAATGTGCGACATGGACGCTGTTGACGAATTCCGCAAAAACTCACTTAATCCCGAGCATCCTGTTCTTCGCGGAAGCGCCCAAAACCCCGATATATTCTTCCAGAACAGAGAGGCATGCAACAAGTTTTACAATGCAGTGCCCGCAATAGTTGAAGAATACATGAACAAGGTTAATGCTAAAATAGGCACAAACTACGGTCTTGTTAACTACTACGGCGCTCCGGATGCCGAAAAGGTTATCGTTGCTATGGGCAGCGTTTGCGAAACAATAGAAGAGACAATAGACTATCTCACATCAAAAGGCGAAAAGGTAGGTCTTATAAAGATTCACCTCTACCGTCCTTTCCCGACAGATGCTTTCTTAAAAGCACTTCCGGCTACATGCAAAAAAATTGCTGTACTCGACAGAACAAAAGAACCCGGTTCCATAGGCGAACCTTTGTATCTTGATGTTTGCGCTTGCTTTGCCGGAAAAGCAAATGCACCCCTTATTGTAGGCGGCAGATACGGGCTCGGCTCAAAAGATACTATCCCTGCGGATATCATCGCAACTTACAGAAATCTTGAAAAATCGGAACCCGTACACGGATTCACACTGTCCATCACAGACGATGTAACGGAGCTTTCTCTCCCGAGAACAGAAAACCCCCACACTTCGGCTGCCGGCAATTCGGCATGTAAATTCTGGGGTCTCGGTTCCGACGGTACCGTAGGAGCAAACAAAGATTCCATAAAAATTATCGGCGATCATACGGATCTTTACGCTCAGGCTTATTTTGCATACGACTCAAAAAAATCCGGCGGTATCACTGTTTCTCACTTGAGATTCGGTAAAAAGCCGATTAAATCAACTTATCTTATAAACAAAGCTAACTTTGTTGCCTGCCACAATCCTTCTTATGTTGATAAATACGACATGGTTGAGGATATTGTTCCCGGAGGCACATTCCTTTTGAACTGTGCGTGGGATGTTGATGAGCTTTCAAAGAGACTTCCCGGCAAAATGAAAAGATACATTGCCGAGAACAATATTGAATTCTATACAATAGACGCTATCGGCATTGCAAAGGAAATCGGTCTCGGAAACAAGACTTCAATTGTTTTGCAGTCTGCTTTCTTTAAGCTTGCAAATGTTATTCCTTTCGAACAGGCTACGGAATACATGAAAGCCGCTGTTGTTAAGAAATTCAGCAAAAAAGGCGAAAAGATAGTTAACATGAATCATGAAGCTATCACAAAGGGCGCAGAAAACATTCACAAGATCGATGTGCCCGCGGATTGGAAGAACGCCGCTGATGAGCCCGAAGCCGAGAAAGATGTTCCGGCATTTATTAAAGATATTCTTGAGCCCTGTAACGCCCAGCGCGGAGACAAAATACCCGTTTCCAAGTTCATGAACATGATAGACGGTCACCTTCCCCAGGGTATGGCAGCATATGAAAAGAGAGGTATTGCGGTTGATGTTCCCGAGTGGATACCCGAAAACTGTATTCAGTGTAACCAGTGTTCTCTTGTATGTCCTCACGCTGCGATCCGTCCCGTTGTTCTGGACGAAAACGAAGCGGCAAACGCGCCCGAAGGCATGAAATACAAAAAAATGAACGGCAAGGGCATGGACAAGTACCTTTTCGGTATTACTGTAAGCGTTCTCGACTGCTCCGGCTGCGGCAACTGCGCAAAGGTTTGTCCCGCAAAGGAGTCTGCTCTTGTTATGAAGCCTATAGATACGCAGAGAGCCGAACAGCCCTGCTTTGATTATTCGGTAAGCAGAGTTGCTCCGAAAGAGGATGTACTGGCTCAGCCGATTAACGTTAAGACAAGTCAGTTCCACCAGCCTCTTCTTGAATTCTCCGGCGCTTGCGCAGGCTGCGGCGAAACGCCCTACGCTAAGCTTATAACACAGATTTGCGGAAGCCGTGCTTATATTTCAAACGCTACAGGCTGTTCGTCAATCTGGGGCGGCAGCGCACCCTCGACGCCTTATACAACCGACCATAACGGTCACGGTCCCGCTTGGGCAAACTCCCTCTTTGAGGATAACGCAGAGCACGGCCTCGGTATGGCAATAGCCGCAAAGCAGCTTCGCGCACGTCTTGCCGAAAAGCTTGAAACGGTTGAAAAGCCCGAGGTTAAAGAAGCTGTTGATGCTTGGAAGGCAACATATGAGGACGGTGCAGCAAACCAGAAGGCAACGGCTGACCTTGTTGCGGCTTTGGAGGCTTGTGACTGCGACACGGCTAAAGAAGTTCTGAAAATGAAGGAATACCTCTCCAAGAAATCCACATGGATATTCGGCGGCGACGGCTGGGCTTATGATATCGGCTTTGGCGGTCTTGACCATGTTCTGGCTTCCGGTGAGGATGTAAACGTTATGGTATTCGATACCGAGGTTTACTCAAACACCGGCGGACAGGCTTCGAAAGCCACTCCTACCGGTGCGGTTGCACAGTTTGCGGCAGGCGGTAAGCCCATCAAAAAGAAGAATCTTGCCGAAATTGCAATGTCCTACGGATATATATACGTGGCTCAGGTAGCTCTCGGTTACGATATGGCTCAGACCGTAAAGGCAATAAAAGAAGCTGAAAGCTATAACGGTCCTTCTCTCATCATCGGCTATGCTCCCTGCATCAACCATGGTATCAGGGGCGGCATGACAGACACTCAGAAGGTTATAAAGAATGCCGTTTTGGCAGGCTACTGGCACACATTCAGATTTGATCCGAGAAATGTTTGTGAGGGCAAAAATCCCTTTATGATGGATTCAAAAGAACCTACGGCTTCCTACAACGACTTTATCATGAATGAAGTCCGTTACAGCTCGCTGGCTCGTAAATTCCCCGAAAAGGCTCATGAGCTCTTTGCAAAAGCCGAAAAACAGGCTAAAGAGAAATACGAGCATCTGACAAAATACGGAAAGCTTTTTGAATAATACAGAACTTACGACAATGGGGCTGTTTAACATCCCCATTGTTTTTTTGTTGTAATTGACTTTAGCTCATCATTATGATAAAATTTTTATATAAACGACACTCTTTCCAAAGGAGATTCGATTCAAATGAAATTTATTCATATTTCAGATTTACACATAGGAAAAAAGCTTAACGAATTTTCGCTTGCCGAGGATCAGCGGCATATTCTCGGAGAAATCTTGAAAATTGCCGATACGGAAAGACCCGACTGCGTATTTATAGCCGGAGATATATATGATAAATCCATGCCCTCCGGTGAAGCCGTGGAGATGTTTGATGCTTTTTTGTATGAGCTGACATTATTAAATACAAATATTTTTATAATAAGCGGAAATCATGACAGCCCCGAGCGCATCGCCTTCGGAGCGCGTCTGATGCAAAGCAGCCGTGTGTTTATTGCTCCTGTGTATGACGGCACAGTTTATAAGCATTCCCTGAAAGACGACTTCGGTTTGATAAACATCTATCTTCTGCCGTTTGTAACGCCGCGGCAGGTACGCAGATTCTATGATGCCGAAACAGAATCATACAACGACGCGGTAAAAACGGCAATTTCGGAGATTCCCGACGATGAATCCGAACGGAATGTCATATTAACGCATCAATTTGTTACAGGCGCTGTTCAAAGCGATTCGGAGGATATCTCCGTAGGCGGTACGGATAATATCGACGCGTCGCTTTTTGATAAATTTGATTATGTTGCTCTCGGGCACATTCACAGACCGCAAAGCGTTTTGCGCGATACCATACGCTACTGCGGCACACCGCTTAAATATTCTTTTTCTGAGGCGTCTCACCAAAAAAGTGTAACTCTCGGCCTAATGAACGAAAAGGGGAACATTGCGCTTTCGTATATTCCTCTTACGCCGCTTCATGATATGCGCGAAATACGGGGCACATATGAAGAAGTTACGGATAAACGTAATTACGGCGATTTGCCGACAGATGACTACATACATATTACTTTAACAGATGAATTTGATGTGCCCGATGCTCTTTTCAAACTGCGCACAATATATCCCAATCTTATGAAGCTCGACTATGACAATAAGCGCACACAATCTTCCGGCGAGTTAACTTTGGACGATACTGTGGAGCGCCGTTCTCCGCTGCAGATATTTTGTGATTTTTATAAACAGCGTATGGGTAATGACATGAACGACACGCAAAGAAACTTTTGTGAAAAAATCATGACGGAAATATGGGAGGATGAAAAATGAGACCCGTAAAACTCAGAATTTCGGCATTCGGTCCGTACGCCGATGAAACAGTTATAAATATGGACAACCTCGGAAACAGCGGGCTTTATCTCATATGCGGAGATACCGGAGCCGGTAAAACAACAATATTTGACGCCATTGCCTTTGCCCTCTACGGCACCGCAAGCGGTGACAACAGAAAACCCGAAATGCTCCGCTCCAAATATGCCTCGCCCTCTGTTGCAACTGAAGTTGAGCTTGATTTTTTATATGACGGAAAAAACTATAATATAATAAGAAATCCCGAATATATCCGTCCCGCAAAAAAAGGCTCGGGTGAAACGGTTCAAAAAGCTTCCGTCTGTCTGACGCTCCCTGACGGCAAACAAATAACGCGTCTCAAGGAAGCAGATGAAGCAATAAAAGAAATAATAGGTGTTAACAGAGACCAGTTTATGAGAATATCCATGCTGGCTCAGGGCGATTTTATGAAACTGCTCTTTGCGGACACACGTCAAAGACAGGAAATTTTCCGCGAAATATTTAAGACAGAGCCATATAAAAGCTTTGCGGCACGCCTCTCTTTGGAGGAACGCGCCCTGCGCGATAAATATAACGAAATAGGTCTTCTGGCCTCTCAGCAGATTTCGGCAATAAAAACACCTTTCGGAGAACAGGCGGAGGAAATACCGCTCAGCGAAGCCGCAAAGCAGCTTGAAAAATTTATAAGCACCGATAAAGCCGAATTTGAAAAACTGCACACAGATTCCGAAAAGAATGATTTAGATCTTTCGGAAATCAATAAACTTTTCGGCTATTCCGAAAAACTTCTCTCGGACAGACAAAGCTTTGACAAATCCGAAAAAAAGAAAAACGAGCTTTCGGAAAAGCTTAATTTGCTTCGCCTAAAACGCGATGAGTTTAATTTGGATGACAACAAAAAACGCAAAGACGAAATTGCAAAACTTGTCTCAGAATCATCGGGCTACGATGAGCAGAAGGAACTTTCCGAAAAGCTTTCATCTCTGTCAGAATCCATTACCTCTGTATCAAAGCAGATTAAAGATACAACGGACAGTTTGAATTTTTCGGAAAATTTATTAAAGCGCTTAAAAGAAGAACGGCTGGCTCTCGAAAACTCCGATATTGATTTTCAGAAAATCATATCCGAAAAAGAAAATACCGAAAATAAAAAAGCTAAACTTTCCGATATTCTTGAAAAAAGCCGCGAATTTAAAAAACTATCGGAACTTCTTGAAAAAAAACAAAAGAAATATTTATCATTAAATGATGAGTATGAAAGATTACTTCATGAATACAGCGTTTTAAACCGAATATACCTTGATGAACAAGCCGGAATACTTGCTCAAACGCTCAAAAAAGGGGCTCCGTGTCCGGTTTGCGGTTCATTGGAGCACCCCTCCCCTGCTCATCCCGTAACCGGCGCTCCGACACGCGAAATGCTTCGTGCCGCAAAAGAAAAATCAGATAATGCTCTGTCATTATGCAGCAAAAAAAGTCTTGAAGCAGCGGAAATAAACGGCAGCATTTCACGCTTAAAAGATTTTTTAGACGGCAAAATTCCGTTCGGCGGTGAAAAAGAGCTTGAAAGTAATATAAATAATGCTAAGCTGCTAATCACCGAACTTTCAAAAAAAGCCGATGAAGCTAAAAAACAAATGGAAAACCGAAAAAATACAGACAAAAAAATCTCACTGACCGAAGAACAGCTGCGTACTCTCCGCGAAGAACTGATTGCTATGCAAAACGAACACGCGGCTTTAAATTCAGCGTATTCCGAAACAGCATCATCATTAAAAAGGCTCTCTGAACGTCTTTCATTTGACTCTTATGATAAAATGCACGGGCATCTTACAAAACTTCGGAAAAAAGCTGAAGATTTTGACACTGAATTTCAAAGTGTATCGGAGGAATATGCAGAATGCGATAAGGCATACGCGGCATATTCAGCACGTTCAAAAGATCTGAAAGCACAAATAGAAGAAGCCGAAAAAGCCATTCCCGAAAATATAGCGGAACAAAAAATAAAACTTGAAGAAAACAAAAAGCTTCTTGATGAAAAAACACGTCTCATATATACGCGTATTTCATCAAATACCGCAATTTTAAAAACACTGACCGAAAAAACAAAAGAACTTGAAGAAACCGAAAAACAGCTTGCCATGATAGCTGCACTTGCGGACGCCGCAAACGGAAAAGTTTCCGGTAAAGACAAGCTTATGCTTGAAACATATGTTCAGGCACGCTGTTTCGAGCGGATAATACGCCGCGCAAACATACGTCTTATGGCTATGACAGACGGTCGCTATGAGCTTCTTCGCGCCGAAAATGCAGAAAACCGTATGTCACAAAGCGGTCTTGACCTGAGTGTCACCGATCATTACAACGGTTCGCAAAGAAGCGTAAAAACTCTCTCCGGCGGCGAATCATTTATGGCATCTCTTTCTCTTGCACTGGGCCTTTCCGAGGAAATTCAATCTGAGGCCGGAGGAATACATCTTGACACGATGTTTGTTGACGAGGGTTTCGGATCGTTAGATGAAGATTCTCTTTTACTTGCGGTAAACGCCCTAAAATCACTTGCCGGAAACGGAAGGCTTATAGGTATAATATCGCATGTTGCGGAGCTTGCTGAAAAAATAGATAAAAAAATCTGCGTCAGATCATCTAAAAACGGCGGCAGCTTTGTAGAAATTTCCACTTGACAAATATAATTCACGGTGCTATAATTATAAAAGAAGTTAAAGTTCTTTTATAATCGAGGTGCATCGGCTTGAAAAAATTAAGCGAAGAAAAGCTTTGCAAAATGGAAAATTATATAGTTGACTATATACGTGAAAACGGCGGAATTTCCCCGTCTTTCGGCGAAATCACGCAGTATATGGAAATGAACAACTCTGTGGGATATCGTTATCTTTTGGCACTGCGTGACAGGGGTGTTATAGAATACGAAGGCAGAGACACGCTGCGCATTAAAAATCAGGACCTTTATAAAGCGCACACACTCCCCGTCCCGATATACGGCTCTATCGCCTGCGGAGAACCTTTTGACTCGCGGCAGGAGCCCTCGGGTTATCTTCCGATTGCCGAAGAATGGATAGACGGCGAATGTTTTCTTCTTCATACCATGGGGGATTCCATGGTTGACATAGGCATAGAAGAAGGCGATCTTGTCCTGGTAAAAAGAACCTCCGAAGCACGCGACGGTCAGGTTATTGCCGTTTTAACGGAGGACGGCACAACTTTAAAGCGCTTTAAAAAAGATAAGAACGGTATTCCGTATCTTCTTGCCGAAAACAGCGATTATCCGCCGGAAAGGCGCGAGCTGCGCCCCGAAAATATAATCGTTCAGGGAATCGCTCTTAAAATCATAAAAGATGTGCGCCATGAATCATTTCGGGGAGTGTGAAAGTCCTATGTATCTTTGCATAGATCTTAAAAGCTTTTACGCTTCCGTAGAAGCGGTGGAGCGCGGGCTTGACCCTTTCAAGGCTCCTCTGGTTGTGGCGGACGCTTCCCGCGGCGGCGGCGCAATATGTCTTTCCATAACTCCGGCTCTTAAAGCACTTGGCGTAAGAAACAGATGCAGGCTTTTTGAAATACCCGATAATATAGAATATATAGCCGCAAAGCCGCGGATGAAAAAATACATGGAATACTCTGCCGATATCTATTCCGAATATTTAAAATATATAAGCCCCGAGGATATTTACGTATATTCCATTGACGAATGCTTTTTTAATATCACGCCGTATTTTTCAATGTACGGAAACGATGTTTTCAAAATCACACATATGCTTCGGAATGCGGTTTTTAAACGCAAGGGAATTTTTGCTACTGCCGGAATAGGAACAAATATGTTTTTGGCTAAAGTTGCACTTGACGTCACCGCAAAAAAGTCAAAAAGCGGCATAGGGTATCTTGACGAAGAGTTATTTAAAAAAGAAATTTGGCATCACAGACCCATAACGGATATCTGGAATATCGGTCCGGGTGTTGCAAAACGTCTTGCCAAGTATAAAATCTTTGATCTTTACGGTGTGGCTCATTTTGACGCGGAAATCTTAAAACGCGAATTCGGCGTGAATGCGAAATATCTTATAGACCATGCCAACGGAGCGGAACCGTGCACAATTGAGGATATACGCTCATATGTGCCGCACAGCACATCGGTTTCAAACAGCCAGATTCTTTTTGAAGATTACAACACCGATGACGCGCTTTTGGTTCTTAAAGAAATGGTGGATTCTCTCTCTATTGAACTTACCGAAAGGCAGTCTGCAACCGATTCCGTATTCCTCCGCATAGGTTACTCCAAAGACGTTGTAAAATCCACGGGCGGCTCGGTAAAGCTTCCGAAAAGAACAGCGTCCGGAAAATTTCTTGTTAAAATTTTCTCAGACTACTATGAGAAAACCGTACGCCGCGGATACCCGATACGCAAAATAAGCATAGGCTTTTCAAATTTAGAACCGTGCTGTGAGAGAAACACTGACATTTTCGGCGACTATAAGTTTGAGGAACGCGAGCATAAAAAGCAGCTTGCCGTGCTTAATATAAAAACGCGTTACGGAAAAAACTCTATTTTAAAAGCCATGAATCTTGAAAAGCGGGCAACCGCAATAATGAGAAATACACTTGTGGGAGGTCATAACGGTGAGTGACAGAGCTGTACAATTCGGCGCGTTTGCTGCGCTGACGGGTTATTACGATATAATAGAAAAACGAAACGAAATTATTCCGCGCCGCCGCGAACTTTCCGAAGATATGGCAGAAATTTTGTCGGAAAAAATTTCACATATAAACAGAGGCAGCGAAATCTCCGTGTGCCATTTCACTGAAAACGGATATGTTTCCGCTGCCGGAATCGTATCGGATATAAATTTTGAAAAAAGGTTTATGATTATAGATGACAAAAAGATTTTGTTTGATGACATATATGAGATAAACTGAATCGCATCTTATAATTATGTAAGCGAAACTTTGAAAAGCCGTATACACTATGCAAGTCCGCAGATTTTTTGTTTATCCGTAATTTTTATTGTTTTTATCGTAAAAAGCCGATTAATTTATCCGCGGACAACTCTTTTTAAAAGTCAAAATTGCTCATGAACTTTTGAAGCAAGTTGTCTGTCGGGCAAAATTCGTGAACACCCTCAAATATATCCAGATACGCCCATCTCTCATAGTCGGGACAAAGTCTTTTAAGGCGTTCAAATTCCGATATGCTGCCCTTGTAATCAAACATTTCATCCTGCTTTCCCATTGCAAGATATATTTTCCGCGGACGAACAAGCGCTGCAATCTCGGCATCAAAAAAAGCCGTTGCCGAATCTCTGTATACCCAGTCGGGACGAATCATCGAAGTGAAATTCCGAACCGTATCGGAAAACCTGTCGCAGAAGTAGCTGCACGAAAGCCCCGCTTTGATTCGCTTATCCAATGCGGATGTAAAAAGCGTAAACATTCCGCCGTACGAAAACCCCGCCATACCAATTTGCCGCCCGTTAACAAAGGGCTGCTCCTCAAAATAGTCAAGAGCTCTTGTCAGCGCGTAAACCTCGAGCGATGTTACAGAGCCTCCGCACTGCTTTAAAATATTGTCAACATCCGTTCTGTTATACTCCGTGCCGCATTTTTCCACGTTCCACAACATCATCTGCGGTGCAAAAACGCTTGCGTCATACTTTAAAATACGCCCGGTCATGCCGTTATAAATCGCCGAACCGCTTTTAAGAAGCGAACTGCATTCCTCAGGCGTTCCTCCGCCTCCGTGCTGCGAAATAAAAAAGGGATGCTTTTTACCGTCGGTACGCTTAAAAAGTATTCCGTAATACCAAAAATCGGGCATAATTTCAAGCTGAAGCCTTATAATATCAAGACCCGCTTCTCTTGCAACAAGAGTTTCCTTCGCCTTCGGGATATCTGTGTACGGTCTTTCGTTAAGCGGCCATCCGAGCATTTTTTCAAGCCCGGCGCGCGCTTTATCGGGATTCCCGACGATTTCCGAACCGAACCTGTCGCGCAGCTCTGTCGCTTCGGCCTGCCTTTTCTTCAATAGCCTGTTTACAGAGTCAATATATTCCTGCCTGTAAGCCTTTCCCGAATCCGAGTCTTCCTTATATACATAATTCATCATGTGGCCTCCCTGATTTCTTTTTTTAACGACTGCTGCATTTGTCTTACAGCAAGAGCGGCGCTTTATTACCAATAAATTATATATGGTTTTCACTCTTTTGTCAAAGCTTTTTTTCGTCTTTGCTTCTGTTTGCTT
>USAP01000042.1 GCA_900552775.1 uncultured Eubacteriales bacterium
TTATATTATCAGAAAATCTTTTATTTTTCTTTGGAAATTAGGACTTGGATTTTATAAAATAGGACACGGAGGGCGAAATGGATTATATTCCGGCAAAAAAAGAAAGCATTTTAAGAGTGGACAGGCTTTACACCGTTCACTATTTTGAATATGTAAAGGATTATGTTTTCGGCGGAGAAAAACACGACTTCTGGGAAATCGCGTACATAGACCGCGGCACCGCCGGCATAGTTGCCGAAAACCGCGGCTACACATTAAAACAGGGCGATGCCGTTTTTCACAAGCCGCACGAGTATCACAATATATGGGCAAGCGGCGGATTTGCAAATTCGGTCATTATAAGCTTTTCGGCATCGGGCAAGGCAATGGACTATTTTAAAAACAAGATTCTGCATTTTGACGATGAGGACAAAAAGCTGCTGGCGCTGATAGTGCGCGAGGCAAGCGCATATTTTTCCGAGCCTTTAAATATTGTGGAGCTGCCGTGCATGACCAAAAGAAAAGACGCACCTGCAGGCGGCGAACAGATGGTGCGCCTATACATAGAACAGCTTCTTATAGGGCTGATACGCAAAGGAAATCTCGCAAAGCCTCACCCCATATCGGAAAAAAGTACAGAGGAAGGCAAAGAAAAAATAGTTGAGGCAATAAAAACATATCTTGCCGAAAACATTTCCGAACCCATAACTCTCGACGATGTTGTGAGCCGCGTCTGCTTCAGCAAAACTTTTGTAAAAGCGCTGTTCCGCGAAAAAACGGGAATGGGGATTATACACTATCTCACAGAACTTCGCATAAATACCGCCAAGCATCTTATAAGCGAGAACAAGTATACTTTCAGCGAAATTGCGGCGATGTGCGGCTTTTCAACCATACATTATTTCTCAAACTGCTTCAAAAAAGAAACGGGCATGCGCCCGTCCGAATATTCAAAAAGCGTGCAGTCAAAGGGAATTTTGTAATTTATTTTGCTTTCGGCTTAAATATGATTCCGGCAAGAAAGCCGAAAAACACCGCCGCTGTAACACCTGCCGATACGGCAGCAAGTCCGCCTTTTAATATCCCGAGAATACCGTCTTTATCAACAGCTTTTTTAACTCCCTCCACAAGCGAATGTCCAAACCCCACAATCGGCACCGTGGCTCCGGCGCCGGCAAATTCCACAAGCGGCTTATAAACTCCTATAAGCGACAAAAACGCTCCTATGCACACAAACGAAACCAGTATCCTTGCCGGAGTAAGCTTTGTTTTGTCAATCAGTATCTGCCCTATCACACATATTGCTCCTCCAACGGCAAAAGCTTTAAGATAATCCATTTATTCTTCCTCCTTTACTTTTTAAAGAGAATTACTCCACCTATCATAAGCGCAAGCGCGATGTATTTGCTCAATGAAAATCCGACTTTTTCCGCACCGAACAGCCCAAATGCGTCTATTATCGCTGCCGTGAGCAACTGCGCTATCAGTATAACCGACACCGCGAGCGTTGTTCCCTGGTTTTTAATCGCAAGCATAACTCCCACCGTTATAAGCACACCTATTGCTCCTCCGCTTAAAAAAAGCTTCGGCGTTTCGCTTAGGGCACCGATATTTCCTCTTCCGAATATAAAGCTCACTATAAGCGACAGCAAAAATGCCGTTCCCTGCACAAACGCGTTTGACTCAAAAAGACCGACTCTCTCGGAAAGCCCGGTGTTAAACACACCCTGTATGCTCATGGCCGCCCCGGAAAGAATTGCAAAAATCATTCCGATTATCATAAATTCACCTCACGCTTATAAGTTTCTGCCTCATATGCGAATTTTATGCAAAAAAAACAGATGCCTTTAAGACATCTGTATGTTCTCTCAATATAAAAACATTATGCGGCAAGAGAGTTGAGCTTTCTTGCGAGCTGTGCTTTTTTACGCGACGCTGTATTCTTCTTTATGATACCTTTTGCAACCGCCTGGTCTATCTTCTTTACGGCAAAAGAAAAATTCTGCTTTGCAGCCGCGCCGTCACGAAGCGCAACAGACGCTTCAAAACGCTTAACAGCCGTCTTTATAACAGACTTAACCATCTGATTTCTGAGAGTCTTTTTCTCTATAACCTTAACTCTTTTCTTTGCAGACTGAATATTTGGCATTGTATTTCACCTCCGCTTTACATAGTGACTAAGTTATATTTTAGCATAAGAATGCGTAAAATGCAAGAGTTTTTTAAAAAAAACAGTTTTTTTTTGCATTTTATATATTTTCTGCGTACATATTCGTCAGTAAAACAGCAATATCGGAGTCTGAATTACGGCGCAATATAACTTTCTCAATTCTCTTTTCGGGGCTCGGATTTCTCCATTCGAGACCGTAAAACGTATAATCTTCTCCGCGCTCCGTATGCCTCTTTATTATCGCGTTCCCCGAGAACATCCGGATACAGACGTGCATCCAAACCTCTCTTCGTATAGCTGTATTTTATATCTGCGCCCGACATTTTGTCAAGCAAAGAACCTATAAACATACCTTTTCTCCTTTAAAATTACCTGATTGCTATATATATTATACCGGTAGTTTCAAAAAAGTCAATAAGTGTTTTGCAACATAAAATAAATAAAAAGCGACATTATTTGCATTATTTATCTGAATGCTTCAAGCCACATTTTCACGGTTTTTGCGGAAATGTCCAAAAAACCCGGTTCGCTTTTTTCTAAATCCGCTCCGCTCAGAACGCTGCACTCGGCATATTTCGTATTTCCGAGCCACAGCTCCGCCGTTCCGACAACATCTCCTCTGTGCACGGGCAGCGGCATCACTTCGGGCAGGTTATATCTGATTTCGGGTTTTTCCGCTTCTCCGTCTCTGACATACATGCTCATGGCGTTTCCGAATATAAGCGGAACTTTTTCTGCGCCGTCTGTCCGCACTTCTCCGCACCCGCCGTCTTTTTCGGCTGCGGTATAAAACTTGTACTCCGCAAAAGCCGCATCATACATCTTCATATGGTCGTTCCAGTCATCGGGATCGGAGAGCGTCACGGCAATAAGAGAAAACCCATTTCTTTCGCATGCCGACACAAGGCACCTGCCGTCTTTTTTTGTAAATCCGGTTTTTCCCGAATAAACGCCGTCATACATGGAAAGAAGCTTATTGTGATTTGTATAAACCGCGCGCTCCGTTTTTTTTGACTTGCAGGACGTAATTTCCCGAAACAGCTCGTTTGACAAAGCCGCGTCCATGATTTTTGCAAGCTCTGCGGCTGTTGTGTAATGCCCGGCGGAATCAAGCCCGTTCGGATTTTCAAAATGTGTATTTGTAAGTCCAAGCTCCGCTGCCTTTCGGTTCATAAGATCGGCAAAAGCCGCCGTACTCCCCGAAACGTGTTCGGCTACCGCAACCGCCGCATCGTTTCCCGAAGACAGCATAAGTCCGTACAAAAGTTCGCGCAGCGTAACTTTTTCCCCCGCCCTAAGATACATAGAGCTTCCCTCCGTACCCTCGGCATTTTTGGAAACGGTTGCAACGCTGTCGGGATCTGCTGCTGAAAGCGCCGTCAAAGCTGTCATAATTTTGGTAGTGCTTGCCATGGGCATTCTTTGATCGGCATTTTTTGAGTATATCACCCTGCCGCTGCCGCGCTCGCACAAAAAAGCGCTTTTTGCCGATGTTTGAACCGCGTCCGCATTTACGTGCACACTTATAAGCGGCGCCGAAAAAACAAATGAGGCAAGAAGAAAAACCGCAAGCTTTTTTAAAGTTATCCTCATATAAAAATCACCTACATAAATTTTATGCAGGTGATTTTTTATTATTCCTCATACAGTTTGTAGAGTTTTTTGTATATTCCGTTTTTCTTTATAAGCTCCTCATGCGTACCCGATTCTTCGATGCCGCACTCGGTAAGCACCAAAATCTTGTCCGCTTCTTTTGTAGTTGTAAGCCTATGCGCTATCGTAAACGTTGTTCTGCCTTCTGCAAGCCGCGCCAAAGACGCTTTTATAAGCAGCTCGCTTTCATTGTCGAGCGCACTTGTTGCCTCATCCAGTATAAGAATCGGCGGATTTTTGAGAAAAACTCTCGCTATGCTTATTCTCTGCTTTTGTCCGCCGGAAAGTTTTACGCCGCGCTCCCCGACATAAGTATCGTATCCTTCGTGAAGCTTTGAAATGAACTCGTCACACCCTGCGTCCTTTGCCGCGCGAATTACTTCGTCTCTTGACGCTCCGGGTTTTCCGTAAGCGATATTTTCGAAAATTGTTCCCGAGAACAGATACACGTCCTGCTGAACTATTCCGATATTCCGCCGCAACGAACTCTGCGTATAGCCGCGGATATCCATGCCGTCCAAAAGCACCGCACCGCTCGTAACATCGTAAAAGCGCGGAATAAGATTTACAAGAGTTGTCTTTCCGCCGCCGGAAGGTCCCACAATCGCAATGCTTTCTCCGGGCTTTACGTCAAGACTTATTCCTGAGAGAATTTCTCCGCCGCCGTCCGAATATGTAAATTTAACATTTTTAAACTCAATATGCCCGAAAACATTTTTAAGCTCCGCGGCATTTTCACTGTCGCGTATGTCCTCGGGCGCGTCCATAATCTCAAAGAAGCGTTCAATGCCCGTCATGCCGCGCTGGAACTGCTCCGTAAATTCAACAATGCGCCGTATTGCCGCAATAAGTGTGGAAACATAAAGCAGATAAGCCGTGTAGTCTCCGGGCGTTATTTTGCCCTTTATCATAAAAAGTGCGCCGGCAACCACCACTATTATATACATAAGACCGTCAAACAGTCTGACAGATGTGTTAAACCCTGCCATATATTTATAAGACAGCCTTTTTATATCAAGAAACTTTCCGTTTCCATCGGCAAACTTCTTTTTCTCGATGTCCTCGTTTGCAAACGATTTCACAACGCGCACACCCAAAATGCTGTCCTCAACCTGCGCGTTTATCTCGCCTATCTGCTGCCTTGACATCTTGAACGCTTTTTTCATAAGGCGGTTATAGTGCACCGAAACCACCAGCATCAGCGGAATTGCCGCAAACATTATAACCGTCAGCCACACATTCATGGAACACAGTATGGCAAAAGACGCCGTAATCTTTATGGCGGCTATAAAAAATTCCTCCGGGCAATGATGCGCAAATTCGGTTACATCAAAAAGATCACTCGTAATCCGCGCCATAATCTGCCCGACCTTTGTGTTTGAAAAATACGAAAACGACATCTTCTGCAAATGGTCAAAAATATCGGCGCGCATATCGGTTTCTATCATCGCGCCCATAATATGACCGCGGTTCGACATATAGTAATTGGCAAACGCATCTATAACGCGCAGCGCCAGATAAAGGGCTCCTGCGCGCAGCACAATGCCTGCCGTAAGCGCCGCAAAATTTGTTATTGCCGTGTTTGTTATATTCCGCACAATAAGCGGCAGGATAATTTCGCAAAGCGTTGTAAGCGCCGCGCAAAATAAATCTGCCGCCATAATCTTTTTATATTTTTTAAAATATGGATAAAACCTTTTTATAAGTCCGTTATTTTTCATTGCTCCTCACTTTTCAGCATTTCGTCCGCCGCCGCACGGGCACTGTCGGTTATGCTGTCTCCGCTTATAATTCTTGCGATTTCCTCCGTTCTGCCGTCTCTGCCGAGAAGCTTTACGTTTGTTTCAAAATCCTTTCCTCTCAGCTTTTTTTCAATCAGATAATGGTGCTTTGCGGCAGCTGCAATCTGCGGCAAATGTGTGATGGAAATAACCTGTTTCTCTTTTCCGAGGCTTTTCATTTTGTCGCCGATTTTCTGCGCCGCCCTGCCCGAAACACCCGTGTCTATCTCGTCGAAAATGAGCGTCGGAACCTTGTCCGCATCCGAAAGCACGGTTTTTATAGCCAGACATATTCTTGACATTTCGCCGCCCGATGCAATATTTTGCAGCGGTTTTAAAGGCTGCGATGAGCTTGTTGCAACAAGAAATTCTATTTTGTCCGCCCCCGTTGCCGTAAGCTCCGTTTTTTCACACTTCGCTTCAAAGCGCACATTGCCCATATCGAGCTCTTTCAGCGTTTTAAGAACACCTGCGCAAAGCTTTTCTGCCGCTTTCTTGCGCCTGTCCGAAATTTTGCCTGCAAGCTTATAAACTTTTTCGTCCGCCTTTTTTATATCCTCTTCAAGCTTTTGCTCATGCACATCTGAAAATTCTATTTTATCTATTTCTTCGCGCGCATCGTCGGCATATTTTAAAACCTCTTCCACGGTGCTTCCGTATTTTGTCAAAAGCTTACGGATAAGGTCAAGCCTTTCCTCCGTTTCGGCAAGCTCCGCAGGGTCAAAATCAAGTCCTTCAAGGTAAGACGAAAGTTCTCTCGCCGCGTCCTCAACTCCGTAAAGCGCTTCGGAAAGTTCAGATGATATCCCCTCCAGCGCGTTGTCAAAGCGCACACAGTCGCCAAGGCGCGCCGCAGCGCTGCTCAAAAGTTCGTATGCCGTGTTCTCGCCGCCGTAAAGAGCGGAATATGCCTCCGCCGCTCCCGAGCGCAGCGTTTCGCTGTTGCGCATTATATCTCTGCGCGCCGTAAGTTCCTCCTCTTCGCCCGGCTTTAAATCCGCGGCGTCTATTTCCTCAACCCAGAATTTCAAAAGATCAAGTTTTTTAAGACTTTCGCTTTTGGAATCGCGAAGTTCCTGAAGCTCCGACGCAAGTTTTTTCCTTTTTTCAAAAGCTTCTCTGTACTCCTCCAAAAGCTCGCGGTTTTTTGCCAGAGAATCTATGTATACTATATGGCTGCTCCTGTCGAGAAGCTTCTGCCCGTCATGCTGACCGTGTATATTAATAAGCAGCGGTGCTATCTGCTTCAGACCCGAAACGGTTGAAAGAGCGCCGTTTATTCTGCACACGTTTCTCCCGTCCTCGTAAAGTTCGCGGCTTATTGTAATCTCGTTTCCTACAAACTCTCCGATAATTTCCTCGGCAAGTTTTTTGACTTCGTCCGAAACGGTAAAAAGCGCCTCCGCTCCGGCTTTTTTCTCGCCGAAACGTATGAGCTCCTTCTGCCCTCTCTCACCAAGAAGCATATTTATCGAATCTATTATAAGCGATTTGCCCGCACCTGTTTCGCCCGTGAATACGTTAAAGCCGTCATAGAGCATAATTTCGGCATGAGAAATAACCGCAACATTTGAAATAACAAGCTCTGTAAGCATTTTAGCCTCCCTTTCGCCATGTCAAAAATTCACACAAGTTCCTTTAAAGCCTCCGTAAGGCGGCATGCGTGCTGCTCCGACGGCGTTATGACAAGAACCGTGTCGTCTCCGCCTATGGTTCCCAAAATCTCGCTTCTGCCCATGCCTTCAATCGTTATTGCCGCTGCCTGTGCCATACCGGAAAGAGTTCTTATAACAATCTGATTCAAAGCGCAGTCTATACTGAGAACAGAGTTTGCAAAAATTGTTTTAATTCTTGCGCTCCCGTGAGTCATAGTGCCCGAACCGCTTTGCGCATAGCGGTATCTTCCGTCGCTCGTCTGACATTTTACTATGTGAAGCTCCTTGATATCGCGCGAAACCGTTGCCTGTGTAACTTTATAACCGAGGGCTATAAGTTTGTCCGTAAGCTCCGACTGCGTTTCTATATTTTTGGATTCAATAAGCGATAAAATGGTATTCTGTCTTTTCTGTTTCATTTCGGAAATTCTCCTTTATATTTATTGCAGCTTTTTACGAAGCTTATCATAAAAGCTTCTGTCCGAAAGCGTGATAAAATTTGCATATTTTTCGTATTTTTTTATTATTACTTTTTCTCCGCCGCGGAGTATGCAGCCGTTTGCACCGTCCGCCGTGACAGTGCTTTCGGTTCTGTTTTCATGCGGTTTTTCAATACAAACCGTTGAGGTCGGCGGAACAATAACAGGTCTTGCGTGAAGCATGTGCGGACATATCGGGGTTATAATCATAAATTCAAGCCTCGGATCCGCTATCGGTCCGCCCGCAGAAAGCGAATAAGCCGTAGACCCCGTCGGAGTTGAAACTATAACACCGTCTGCCAGATAGTTTCCCAGAAATTCATTGTCAACATAAATTTTCAGCCCTTCAAGGCGTGCTATATGCGTTCTCGTTACTACAATATCGTTAAGTGCCGTAAACGCCTCAGGTTCACCTTCTTTGCACACCTTTGCCTCAATCATCATGCGGCGCTCAGTATTAAAATCACCCGTCAGCTTTTTGCAGCCGTCTTTAAGAAATGTGTCCTTTTCCATATTGCTCAGAAACCCGAGCCGCCCCAGATTTATGCCGAGCACGGGTTTGTCAAATTCCGACGCTTTCCTCGCCGCAGTCAAAATTGTCCCGTCGCCGCCGAGCGCCGCAACAAAATCGCAGCTTTTAAAAATTGTCTCCCCGGGTTCATATTCCGTTCCGCACGCAGATGCCAAAGCGCGGTTTTCCGTAACAACTTCGGCAAATTCCGCAAAGGCGCGGCATATTTTCGATACTTCCGCCATATCCGTATTTCCGACAGCCTTGATTATAACGGCAACTTTCATACTTTTCACCTTCTATTTGCTTCTTTTGCACCACTCGGATATAAGACCGCGCACAACCGGTCCGCAAGCCTGACCGCCCGTTTTTGCCGCGTTTTCCATCATTACGCAAACCGCTATCTGCGGATCGTCCGCCGGGGCAAAAGCAATAAACCACGCATGGTCATCGCCTGTATTCTCGGCAGTTCCGGTTTTTCCGGCAACTTTAACGCCCGAAACGGAAGCAGACGTTCCCGTTCCGCTTTCAACGCATTTTTCCATCATTTTTTTAACTTTTTCGGCCGTTTCCTTATCCGTTGCCTGAGAAAGTACTTCGCTTTTGTGCGCATATACGTTATAGCCGTTTGACAAGTCGGCGCTCTCAACAAGATAAGGCGCCATCATCTGACCGTCATTTGCTATGGCAGATGCCACAAGCGCCATATTCATAGGCGTTACAAGCAAATCTCCCTGCCCCATTCCGACAGCGGCAACATTTGTTTTTTTGTTGTCTTTCAAAATCTGACCTGTCTGAAGAGGCACATCATAATTTATTTTTTCGCCGATCATGAAATTTTTTGCCGTTGCGGAAAGCTTTGAATAGCCGAGTTTATCGGCAAGTGTTACGAACACCACGTTGCTCGACACCGCAAATCCCTGATATATATCAATATTTCCGTGCTTTTTGCCGCCGTAGTTTTTAAACTCGTGGCTGTCCACATACACCGAGCCGTTATCTTCGAATTTCATATCGTCAAGTCTGTTTTCCACAGCCGATGCCGCTGTCACGGTTTTGAAGACCGAACCCGGCGCATAGAGACCGCTTGTTGCCCTTGCCAAAAATACGCTGTCTTCGCTTTCGGCAAGCTTTGCCCAGTTTTCCTTAAGGCTTTTTTCGTTAGTATCGTAAGACGGATTCGACAAAAGCGCAAGCGTCGCTCCGGTTTTGGGATTAATTGCCACCACGGCGCCGTTTTTTCCGTTCATAAGCTCCGCCGCTTTTTTCTGAAGCTTGTGATCTATCGTAAGAGTAAGATTTGCGCCTTCTTTTTTCTCACCGCTTATATACTGTTTCAGGTTAAAAATCTGATTTGAAAACCCCGTTCCCATAATATAGCCGTTATAGCTGTTTTCGAGCATGCTCTTTCCGTAGGTCTGACTGCTGTAGCCGATAACATGGGAATACAGACTGCCGTAAGGGTAATTGCGGATCTGCCTGTCTCCGTCAAACTCGCTGTACGCAAGTTTTTCCCCGTCTGCACTTACAATATCTCCTCTTTTAATGCTTTGTTCTTTCAAAGCGGTTCTCGGATTTTGTCCGCTTTCGGCGAGTTTCGGCGCTTTGAAAAGCTGAAAATATGTCAGATAAACCATCAAAGACAGGAAAAGCGCCATAAGTATCATCAGCACATGAATAATTTTTTTATTCGATGACATCGGAAAGCTCCTCCCTTTTACTTGAAATTGCCTGCAAAATCGCAAGAGCCGCAAAGCAGGAAGCCAACGAGCTTCCTCCCGCGCTTACAAACGGGAGCGTTATACCCGTGAGGGGAATAAACTTTGTAACGCCGCCTATTATTATAAACGTCTGATAGCCGTACATCGCCGATATTCCCAGCGCCACCGCTTTGTTGAAAGGTTTTGTGGTGCGAAGCGCAATTTTAACGCCTCTGTATGTAAGCATAAAGAAGAGCATAACAACGCCCACCGCGCCTATCATACCGAGTTCTTCGCATATTTCCGCAAATATAAAATCGTTTTTTGCAAGCGGAACAAATTCCGGATGCCCGAGCCCCAGTCCGCTGCCCGTAATGCCGCCCGATGCCATCGCGTAAAGCGACTGAACAATCTGGTATCCCAAATCACCCGCATTTGCAAACGGGTCGCGCCATATTGAAATTCTCTGCTGAATATGGGTCATCGTTTTTATTCCGACAAGGCTTCCCATCCCCGCCAAAAGAACATTCAGCACCATAATAAGCGCACCTTTGCCGAATACATACTGCATCGTAAAATATATCATGAAATACAAAAGCGCGGAACCCCATTCTCTCTGCAAAACGAGAAAGCCTATATGCATATATGCCACTGCCATTATAATTATCTGCCGCGCGGAGGGAGTATTAAAAAGTCTCTCAAGCTTGTTTTTGTACCCGTCCTCCTCAGTTTTGTAAGGCTCTGTGTAAAGCCCTGCCAAAGCTAAGATAAAAAGCAGTTTTATAATTTCCGAAGGCTGTATGCCAAAGCTTGACGTTCCGAGCCAGTTTTTTGCACCGCCCGACGCTCTGCCAAAAAGCAGCGTTACCGCAAAAAGCAGAAACGACGCCGCAATATAGCTTTTTATCACGGCAGGCTTATCCCAGAAATCCGCTTTTCTGTAAACCGTATAAACGGCAAAAAACCCCGCCATTCCGACATAATAATATAAAATCTGGTGAAGCGCAACATCTTTGTTTAATCTGAAAAGCGATATGATTCCAATCGTAAAAATCATGGAAACTATCAGAAAAAGATATTCGTCTCCGAGCGAGCCGAACAAAATTATGGCATACGAAACAAGAACAACCGCAAGCAGCGCGGCGCAGAAATAAAGCACCGAAGCGTCAAGCGATTCTTCCGAAAAAAACAAAACTCCGAAACCTATAAGGTTTGCCAGAAGCACAATAAGAAGCGGAGTAAGGCGTTTGATTTTTTTCATTTCTTACGCCTCCTCGCCTTTATCGGTTATGTAAATAAACGAAACCTGACCGAATGAAATTCTGTCTCCGTTTATAAGTTCTATCGGGTCTCCCTGCACCGCTTCGCCGTTTAACATCGTGCCGTTGGTGCTGCCGAGGTCATGCAGATAGCACGCGTCCTCGCGGCACAGAATTTCGGCATGAACGCTCGACAAAAACGGGTCGTTTATGCAAATTTCACATTCTCTGCTGCGCCCTATTTTAACATCCGCCGAAATTTCGTAGCTCTCGCTCACGGGGAAATCGAGACTGCTTCTTATATTAAGCAGTTTAAGATACGTCCCGGCTTCGGCAGACGCTGTTTTTTTCTTCATCATAACCGCAATATCCGAATTTACCATCCTGATTATTTTTATTATAAAAAAATAAACCAGCAAAACAAAGAGATTCGAGAAGACCTTC
>USAP01000043.1 GCA_900552775.1 uncultured Eubacteriales bacterium
GTTTTTTAAAAAAAGTGTTTCGCTATTTATGATAGTAACATTAGGAGTATTTATTGTTTCTTGCTAAGATTCACAAAAAAATATAAAGAGTCAATATTTTTACACAAACACAGCGGACATACTGGGGAAAAATATTGATGAGGTTTCGGAAAAAACAGGAATTGATTTAAAAAACGGAGCTGAAGTGTACTATAAACGGGAAGACACTGAAAAAACGGTTCTTAATGAGATGTATAAATACCGCGGAGCTGATGTGAAAATCAGACTTGAATTTTTCGGGAATTGTCTTTACAGTGTGCAGTTTTGCTTTAATAATGATGACGATGGGTTGAAAACGGCGGCAAAGCTTTGCTGCGAGCTTTACGCGAAATATGAAAAAGAGCTCGGAGAACCTGACACGTATTATAAATTTTCAAAACCGATGGAAGAAGCAAATCTTGAAATGCTCAAAAACGAAAGCAGGATTATTGAATATTGGGAGAGTTCCGGTATTGATTGGTCTGAATTTCTAAATGCCGATTCGAATCAGGGGATTTCAAGCATTGACTTCTCAATAAAGGCAGAAGAAAAAAGTGAATACGAGTATGCGGTGGCTGTTGAAGGATATTTCCGTGCAAGGCTCGGTTGATAAATTTTTTATATTAAAATCTATGAAGAGAGATAAAAATATGAAGCATAAACATTTTGCTTTAAAAGCTGTTATATCGGTGCTCATATTCGCTGTGTTATGCATGAGCGTTGTATTTTGCATAAACTACGGAAAAAGCATAAGGAGTCAATATTTTTACACAAACACAACGGACATACTGGGGAAAAATATTGATGAGGTTTCGGAAAAAACGGGAATTGATTTTGAAAATGACAGTACATTATACAGGGAGAACGGAGATTCAAAACTGATTATTTTAAATGAACTGTATAAATACGGCAGCGAGGACGTAAAAATTATATTTGGGTTTTATGATAATATTCTTGCTTCTTTACAGTATTGCTTTAATGATGATGACAAAGGTATGAATGCTACGGCAAAGCTTTGCCGCGAGCTTTACGGAACGTATGAAAAAAAGCTTGGAGAGCCTGTCACATATCCTGAATTTTCAAAGCCTATGGAGGAAACAACTCCCAAAATCCTTAAAGAAAGCGGAGTTTGGGAATACTGGGAAACTTCGGAT
Source organism: uncultured Eubacteriales bacterium (assembly GCA_900552775.1). Classification (GTDB taxonomy): domain Bacteria; phylum Bacillota; class Clostridia; order UMGS1883; family UMGS1540; genus CALCLY01. Next base: position 1,173 of record USAP01000043.1, read on the forward strand.
GTTGATTGGTCGGAATTATTAAAGAGATATGCAGACAATGAAATTTCAAGAATTGATTTTTCGATTCGAGGGGAATTTAGTTCTGTGACCGTAAGAGGTTATTTTCAACGTAATAAAAAGTGGTGAGCTATATAAAAAATGGCGCGGCAAAACGAAATTGTTTTGCTGCGCCGTTTTTGTGTTTTTTGCTGCCCCGTTTATATAAGTTCTCCGGTTAAATTAAATGTTCCCGTTTCGGTTATTTTAACATCAACGATTTGACCTGTGAGGGAAGGAGAACCTTTGAAGTTTACAATTTTATTCCCGTCTGTATGACCGGTTAAAACATCGCTTCTTGTTTTGCTTGCACCCTCAACCAAAATTTTTTCCGTTTTGCCGATCATGGCAAGATTTTTCTCGAGAGAAATTGCATTCTGCACTTCAAGAAGTCTGTCAAAATTACGCTTTTTTTCTTCATCGCTTATAACATCAGGCATTTTTTCGGCAGGTGTGCCGCGGCGCGGTGAAAAAATAAAGGAATAAATCATGTCAAAACGCACTTTTTCCAAAACCTCAAGTGTTTCTTCAAAATCCGCGGTTGTCTCACCGGGAAAGCCGACTATAATATCGGTGGTGAGGGTGATGCCCGGCATTACGGCTTTAACGCGTTCCGCCTTTTCAAGAAACCATTCTTTTGTATATTTGCGGTTCATAAGCTTTAAAACCTTTGAACTGCCGCACTGAAGCGGAAGGTGAAGGGATTTGCAGATATTATCGCGCTCCGCCATAACGCTTATAACGCTGTCGCTTATATCCTTCGGATGCGATGTCATAAACCGTATGCGTTCAATCCCCGTGTCGCTCACGCGGCGTAAAAGCTCGGCAAACTTATCTCCTCCTCCGCCGTAGGAATTCACATTTTGCCCCAAAAGCATAACTTCTTTTATGCCGCTGTCGCGAAGGGATATAACCTCGCTCAGGATATCTTCCTCGCTGCGGCTTCTTTCTCTGCCGCGGACATAAGGAACTATGCAGTAAGAGCAGAAGTTGTTGCAGCCGTACATAATGGGAACGCCGGCGCGGATTTTGCTTTTACGCAATGTCGGCACGCCTTCATGAATTTCATAATCTTCCGTTTCGCGCAAAACTCTTCTGCGCGTGGAAAGGGTGTTATAAAGATATTCGGGCAGCTTATGAATACTGTTTGTGCCGAAAACAATATCTACCTGTTTAAATGTTGACTTTATTTTTTTTACGTTATGCTCTTCATTTGCCATGCAGCCGCAAAGCGCAATTACCATAGACGGACGCATCTCATGAAGCGGCTTTAACGCGCCGAGCATTCCGTAAACTTTTTTTTCGGCATTTTCGCGAATGGCACAGGTGTTGAAAATAACCAAATCGGCTTTGCCGGGGTCATCTGTGAAACCGTATCCGATTTCGCTCAGTATACCGGCGATTTTTTCGCTGTCGTTTTCGTTTTGCTGACAGCCGAAAGTGTTTATAAGTGCAAGCGGCTTTCCTTTTAAAAGAGAAGCCGTTTCTTTAATGTAATCCATATGTTTTATCCTTCAAATTTATTTAAGAACGCGCGTATTCTCTCGGAGTCGTTTTCGGGTGAGAAAATTTTCTCCGGAACGTCGTCTGCAAGAACAACGCCGCCGTCCATGAAAACAACACGGTTTGCAACTTCGCGCGCAAAGCTCATTTCATGCGTTACAATAAGCATGGTCATGTTTTGCGCGGCAAGCGATTTTATAACTTTCAGCACCTCGCCCGTAAGCTCCGGGTCAAGCGCAGATGTGGGTTCGTCGAAAAACATAATGTCGGGATGCATCGCAAGAGCACGCGCTATTGCCACACGCTGCTGCTGACCGCCCGAAAGCTCACACGGATAGCTTTTTTCTTTGTCCGCAAGACCGACATCGGAAAGAAGCCTGCGTGCTTCGGCAATTGCACTTTCACGGCTCATTCCGTTTACGCATATTGGCGCCTCAGTGATATTCTGGAGGACGGATTTATGCGGAAACAGATTAAACTGCTGAAAAACCATACCCATTTTCTTTAAGATAGGGCGAAGTTCTTTGTCTTTTCTGTAGATACCGTTTTGGGCAATGATTTCGCCGTCGAACATTATGTTGCCGCCGTCCGCCCGTTCAAGTTTGTTGAGACAGCGCAAAAATGTGCTTTTTCCGCTTCCGGAAGGACCGATTACGGCTACAACCTCACCTTTTTGAAGGGAAAGATTCATTCCGTTCAAAACGTTGAGTTTACCGAATTTTTTTGTTATATTTTCTGCTTTAAGTATTGGCATAATGAATTCTCCTATGCGTGATAATAGTCAAGCTTCTTTTCTATAAAGCCGAAAAGGAGCGTTAAAATTCCGCTGAATGCAAGGTAGAAAACTCCCGTGAAGAAAAGAGGCCATATAATGCCGTTGAGCTTTATAAACGTCTGGGCATTCCAAATAAGTTCGTAAACGGCGATAACGCGTGCAAGAGATGTATCTTTTACAAGCGTTATGATTTCGTTGCTCATGGGAGGAATGATCCTTTTTACAACCTGCATCAAAATAACTTTGAAAAAAATCTGCGTGCGCGTCATTCCGAGAACGTAACCTGCTTCATACTGTCCTTTGGCTATGCCTTCTATACCGCCGCGGTATATTTCCGAAAAATAGCAGGCGTAGTTTATTACAAAGGCTACCATTACGGCAGTGAATCTTTCGAGTATACTCCATGACGCAATCCACGAAACAAAAAAGTTCGGAGCTGAGATTTTTTGTGCCCATGCAGCCGCAAGACCGGGACCGTAGTAAATAAGAATAAGCTGAAGCATAAGAGGTGTTCCTCTTATAATCCAAACCAAAATTTTAACAAGCCATTTAAGCGGCTTGAATTTGCTCATTGACCCGAATGCAATTACAAGACCCAGTGGGAGGGCAAAGAGAAGCGTCAGCGCAAATATTTTCAGTGTCATTAAAAATCCTTCCGCGAGGGAAGCTGTAACTGTCATAAACATATCAAAAATCTCCGTTGTTTAAACTGCCGAAAGCAGAGAACAACTGTTCTCTGCTTTCGGTTATATACTTTTGTGTTACTATATCAGTCAGCCAATGTGAGTTCGTATTTTTCGGCAAGCTTCTGAAGTGAGCCGTCTGCCTTAAGTTCATCTATTATTGAATTTACTTTTTCTGCAACATCGGAACCTTTTCTGAAACCGATTCCGTATTTTTCTTCTGTGAGGGATATGCCGGGGGCTAAGTCTTTGTAGCTTGTGCCGTCACCCGTCATAGCGTTTGCCATTGTATTATCTATAACGCATGCATCGGCAGAGCCGGAAGCCACTTCCATAAGAGCATCGCTCTGGGTAGTAACTGCTGTGCAGTTTGATTTAAGACCTGCTTCCTCTATTGCTTTTTCGCCGGCAGAACCTGATTCTGCGGTAAGCTTTAAGTCTTTAAGAGAAGCCGCGTCTTTGTATTCTCCGACTTTGTCTTTGTTCATAACAACTACCTGTGCGTTGATAACATAGGGATTTGTGCATGCCATTGAAGATGTAACTTCGTTTGTAAGAGTCATTCCGTTCCACACACAATCGATAGCCTTTGAGTCGATTTCGGGGATTTTGTTATCCCAGTCGATTATGAGAAATTCGGGTTTAACGCCGAGCTTTTCACATACAAGTTTTGCAAATTCTGTGTCAAATCCTGTCCATTCGTCGTCTTTTTTAAAGTTCATGGGTTCATATTCCGTGATACCTATTATCATAGTACCTTTGTTTTGAATGTACTCAAGGTCGGAAGATGCAGCGTCGGTATTTGAAGAACTGCCTGTTTGAGATGTGGATTTTGAGCCGCATGCGCCGAGTGTCAGAAGCATAAGCGCCGCAAGGGCAAGTGCCGTGATTTTTTTCATGTGTCGTTCATCCTTTCGATTTTGTTTTCTATGCTAATATAATACCACTTTATCGAGATAAAGTCAATATGTAAAAGCGGCAGTGTTTTCGCTAAAAACACTGCCGCTTTTTGTGCATAAATTATAAATTGTATTCGTAAATAACATCGGAAAGGACAACCATGGCAGCTGTTTCCGTACGCAAAATTCTTTTGCCCAGGGATACGCTTTGCGCGCCCGAAGATTTTGCGGCAACCGCTTCATCCGGTTCAAAACCGCCTTCCGGTCCTATCATAATGCCGATGTTTTTGGGAGAGGCGTTACGCAGGACGTCTTTTAGAGACTGCACGTGTTCTTCCTCATAGGCAAAAACAGAAAGGTCATGTCCGGCAAATTCCGAAAGAGCGTCTTTAAAATCGGAACAGTACGAAACCTGAGGAACAATTCCTCTGCCGCACTGTTTTGCAGCTTCAAGTGCAATGCGCGACAGTCTGTCGGTTTTCGAGCCTTTTGCAACCGAACGTGCGCTTTGAAACGTCACTATGCGCGCAGCACCGAGTTCAACGCATTTTTGGATTACATAATCAATCTTTGCACCCTTTGGCATACTTTGATAAATTGTTATGGGTATGCGGCTTTCGCTTTCGTTTTCTTTTTCTGAGATCACAGAGCAAATAATCTCTTTTTTTGAAATATCTTCGATTTTGCAAAGAAAATCTATACCTTCTCCGTTGCAAAGAGTGAGTTCTTCGCCCGGGCGCATGCGCAAAACCTTTGAAATATGTATAACGTCTTCGCCGACAACCGTTATTTTGCTGCCGTGAATATTGTTTTTGTCAACAAAAAATCTTGCCACCTGTGTACCTCATTTCTGCTTTGTAAGAAGAGCATACCACTCACCGTCTTTAAGTTTTTCGCAAATTTCAAATCCGTTTTCTGAAAGAGCCGCGCAAACATCGTCTATTCTGTGCTCAATTATGCCGGAGCAAAGAAAATATGCATTTTCCTTCATAAAACTGCCGACTTTTGCGGAAAGTGGTATGATTACGTCCGCAACAATATTTGCAACCACAATGTCATACTGTTTGTTATAGCAGGTGCCTTCAAACGGGTTCTCGGAAAGTATATTTCCGCATTTTACAAAATATCTGTCTTTATATATTCCGTTTAATTCAGCATTTTCGTAAGCGATATGTTCGGCAGCGGGATCAATATCTGCCGCTGCTGCATCTTTTGCGCCCAAAACAAGAGACAGGATAGATAATATTCCGCTTCCGCACCCTATATCCAAAACGGAGTCACCGGGTTTTACAATTTTTTCAAGTGTTTGCATGCACAGCCTTGTTGTATTATGGCTGCCGGTGCCAAAGAGCATACCGGGATTAATTTTAAGGATTTTTCTGTCGGTTTCGGGGTTTTCGAGCCACTCCGGAACTACCAGAATATTGTTTCCTATTTCAAGCGGAAGATAATATTTTTTCCAGCGCTCAAACCACAAATCCTCGGGTATATCGGAAAATTCAAGTTTGAGTGAACCCATGTCAAGACCTAATTCCGTATTTTTCAGCGTAGCAATACATTCTTTGACGCGCGCGAGCGCTTCCGAATCTTCCTCGCGCAGAAAAACGTTGACATGTGTCGGTGTTTTCTTTTCGGAAAGAAGCTCATCGTCAACATAGTCCCACTTACTGCGGTTTGTATCGAGAAAATTTAAAAAATCGCTTTCGTCACAGATTTCGGTTCCTTCTATTCCAACGGACAGAAGCGCTCCGCAAAGCGCTTCAATTCCCTCCGGTGTTGTATATATGCTTACTTTAAGCCAGTTTTCGCTCATAATCTTTTCAGCCCTTCTGCCAGGTCTTCTTTAGTAGTAAGTCCGACTATTTTTTCCTTTGCAATACCGTCGGCAAAATAAACGATTGTGGGAATGCTTACAATGCCGAGACTTGCGGCAACGGCACCGTCGTTGTCAACATTCATTTTATAGAAACTGCATTTACCTTCGTTTTCAGCCTCAAATTCTTCGAAAATCGGAGACATCATTTTGCACGGACCGCACCAATCGGCATAAAAGTCTATCATAGCTTTTTCTTTGCCTTTTACAATCCTTTCGTTATACTCCTCTGTGTTTATGATTTTTGTCATATTTAATCACCTCTTAATTATATTTTGTACACCAAATCCGCAATTAATTAATATAATAAAACGGAGGTGTATTATTTTGGCTTATGTTGAAAAATACAATCGCAGACGCGCGGTAAATTATGCAAAGCGTTGGGCATACGAGCGCAATCCGCGGTATTACGATTATTCCGGCATAGGCGGAGACTGTACAAATTTTGTTTCACAGTGCCTTTATGCCGGAAGCGGGGTTATGAATTACACACCGACGTTTGGTTGGTATTACATTAACGCCAACGATAAAAGTCCGTCATGGACGGGTGTTCAGTATCTTTATGATTTTCTGGTATCCAATACGCAACGCGGAGTTTTCGGTGTTGAAATCGGACTTGAAGATGTTTCGGACGGTGACGTTATTCAGCTTTATGGTGACGGAAGATTTTATCATTCCATGCTTGTGGTTTCTCACGGAGATAAACCGACGGCAGAAAACACGCTGATTGCTACGCATTCTTTTAATGCTTTAAACAGACCGCTTTCAACATATAAATTTGAGTCGTTTCGCGTGGTGCGTATTGAAGGCGTTTATATTTGATTTGCCGAAAGTTCATACTCGCGGCGGCGTTTGCGAAGCGCAAATACAAGGCAGATGAGATGTACCGATGTTGTAATAAACCAGGAAACCGGGTACGAAAGGTATAATACGGACGTTGTCTTGTCTGCCGCAAAAATTGTGAAAATCCAAAGGAGCCTCAGACCGCATGCGCCCAAAAGCGAAACTATCATTGGCATTACCGAATAACCGAGTCCGCGCAGAGAACCGACCATAGCTTCCATGAGTCCGCACAGAAAATATGTAGAGAATATTATCTTGGCTCTGTCCATGCCGGCACTTATTACAGCCGGATCGGTTGAGTATATGCCGAGCATCTGTCTGCCGAAAACCAAAAACAGCATTCCCAAAGATAAACCAATACACGTTACAACCGCAGAACAAAGCAAAGTGCCGTGTTTTATCCGTTTAAAATTTCCGGCGCCGTAGTTTTGACCGGACATTGTAAGGGCGGCATGATAAAGCGAGTTCATGGATATGTAAATAAATCCTTCAAGGTTTGCCGCCGCGGCATTGCCTGCCATAATAACCGAGCCGAACAGATTTACGGAGGATTGTATCACAACATTTGAAAGAGAAAAGACTGTTCCCTGAAGCCCCGCCGGTAAACCGATGCGTATCATCAGAAGAAGTTCATCTTTATGTATTTTAAGGCTTTTTATATCAACTCGGTATGAGCTTACCGAGTTTGTCAGGCATTTTATAACAAGTATTCCCGAAAGAGCCTGTGCAATAATCGTTGCTGTCGCAACGCCGGCAACATCCATTTTAAAAAAGATTACAAATATCAGGTTTAACACTATATTAAGTATTCCGGAAACCGCAGAATAATAAAGCGGGCGCTTTGTGTCTCCCACGGAACGTAAAATTGCCGTTCCGAAAACATAGATCATATTAAGCGGCATGCCGGCAAAATAGATTTTAAGATATAATGAAGCCTTCGGCATAACGTTATCCGGAGTACCCATGGCGTGCAGGAGCGGTTTTGATATAAAAAAACCTAAAACACCAACAAAAATGCCGAGTATTATACTGAGTAAAAACGATGTATGTACGGTTCTTGAAAGTTCTTTTACGTCATTTGCGCCGAATGCTTTCGAAACGGCCACGGCGGTACCTACGGAAAGCCCAGTAAAAATATTTATAATAAGGTTTACGGCAGAACCTGTAGAACCCACGGCTGCCAGAGAATCCGAACCCGAAAATCTGCCCACAACAACTATGTCGGCGGCGTTATAAAAAAGCTGCAGCACGCCTGTCAGCAGCAGCGGCATTGCAAATCTTAACAAATTCATGAGCATGGGACCGCGGCTCATATCAATTTCATATTTTTTTTCATTCATTTATACAAACCTCCCTCGGGACAAAACAAGTGTCGGTTTTTTCTATCTTTGCACGGCCCATGGAGCATTCTGTGAGTTTTTTTACAAGTTCTTCGCTGCGACTGCATTCCGTGCATACGGATATTGAAACATTTTCCGTAAATTCCGTAGAAAGTATCGAAAAACCATTTTTTTTTATATCATATTGAATTTTCCCCAAATCCTGATAATTTGTTTTAACGGTAAATATGTCCGAAAAAATCATATTAACCGGTCGGGCTGCATCTATGCCTTTTTTTGCCGCCTTTGAATACGCGCGAACAAGACCGCTGGCACCGAGAAGCGTTCCGCCGAAGTATCTTGTTGTAACAACACAGGTATCCGTGAGCCCCTCTTTTAAAATTACATCCAGAGTCGGTATGCCGGCTGTGCCCTGCGGTTCGTTATCGTCACTGTACCGGCGCGAATTGTTGTCGCGGCACACATACGCATATACATGGTGAGAAGCGTCGGGATATTTTTTCTTTACGGTTTGAAGAAAAGAAAGAGCTTCCTCCTCTGTTTTGCAGGGGGAAACGTCCGCTATAAAGCGGGATTTTTTTTCAACGATTTCGTCCGATGCAATCTCGGCAACGGTTTTATAATCATTCATATAAATACTTTTTATACTCCTTGTATGCTTTATCGTCTGCCATAATGTGGAGAAGTGTGCCGTCAGGTGTGAATTCTTCGGAAACAAGGCTGTCACATTTGCGTATATCACTTATTACGGCGCTGTCCGTATACGGAACCATGATTACCATTTTGCGGCGCCTTCCGGGAACCGTATCGCATAAGAGTTCTGCAAATTCGTCGAGCCCGTCTCCGTTTTTTGCACTTATAAAAACACTTTTTTCGGGATATGACGGACGGGGCAGAAAATCACCGCATTCATCTGTTTTATTGAAAACCGAAATTATCGGTTTCCCGTCGCAGCCAAGTTCCGAAAGAAGATTTTCAACAACTTTTATCTGGTTTTCCCGTTCTTCGGAAACTGAATCTATGACATGTATAAGAACATCCGAAAGAACCGCTTCTTCAAGAGTGGATTTAAATGCTTCTATTAAATGATGCGGAAGCTTTCTGATAAACCCTACTGTGTCGACGAGAGCAATTTCACGGCCGTCCGGCAGAATATATGCCCTTGTTGTCGGATCAAGGGTTGCAAAAAGCATGTCCTGTGCCAAAACACCGGCACCCGTAAGCTTGTTTAAAAGTGTTGATTTGCCGGAGTTTGTGTAGCCGACAAGAGCAGCAACTTTCACTTCTCTTTTGCGCCGCCCCTGTCGGATAAGATTTCGGTGGCGTTTCAGTGAATCGATTTCCCGTTCCAAAGCACTGATTCTTGTTCTGATATAGCGGCGGTCCGTTTCAATTTTGGTTTCACCCGGACCTCTTGTGCCGATACCTCCGCCAAGCCTTGAAAGAGAACTGTAGCCGCCTGACAGGCGCGGCAGATTATATTTAAGCTGAGCAAGCTCAACCTGAAGTTTTCCTTCGCCGGAAAGTGCACGTGAAGCAAAGATATCAAGTATGAGCGCGCTTCTGTCTATAACTCTGATTTTGTCGCCGAGCACGTTTTCTATATTTTTCAGCTGAGATCCCGTAAGCTCATCGTCAAAAATTACAAGATTTGCGCCGAGCGTTTCGGCGGCTTCGGATATTTCCGAAAGCTTCCCTTCTCCGACAAACGTGGCCTTATCGGGTGCCTCGCGGTTTTGTGTAATTTCACCTAAAACCTCAGCGCCGGCAGTTTCAGCAAGGCATCCAAGTTCGCGCATGGATTCTGAGGTTGTATCGGAAAGTCTGTCTGCAAGATTTCTACAGACACCGACCAGAATTGCTTTTTCGGTTTTTTGAGAATTATCGTACATAATCAAGTTTCCTCTCAATGGGAATTGCCACGGCTATCAGACCTATTATATGAACGAAAAGGTTCACGGAAGAAATCGGAAGGCGCTGCCAGAATACAGCTATAAAAGGATTTCCGTATGAAAAGCTGATAATCGCGTCAAGCAGTAAGTTATCACATATAACATATACAAGGAGTGAGGCTATTATGCAATTTACAATGTTGGTTTTTCTTTTTAAACATGCTCCGTAAATTGTACCGCGCAGAGCAGCATTTACGGTAAAAAGAGGGTTAAATGCTCCGCCTAGAGGCAGGATGATTGCACGGATAAGATCGGCAAGTCCCGCAACAGCGGCGCCTCCCCATATGCCAAAAAGCGATCCGCTGATAGCAACAGGCAAAAAGCCTAAGTTAATTCTGTCTGTAAAAGTGCCGAACAATGTTATAGGTATCTGAACAAATCTTGTTAAGACAATTTCGAGTGCAATAAATAATCCTATAAATACAGTTGATTTTGTTTTTTTCATTTGATATGTATCCTCCATGTAT